>NZ_PQLP01000054.1:0-15928 GCF_002918965.1 Acinetobacter sp. ACNIH3
AAAATCCTACAAATCGCATCAACACCATATAAGTCTTTATTGTTATGGATGAAATCCACCATTATTTGTGTGGGCGGTCGAGCTCCGCCTGGGCGAAAAAAGCGGCTGCTTTACGTAGAATTTCATTGGCACGCTTTAATTCTTTAATTTCACGTTCCATTTGCTTCATTTTTTCTTGATCAGATATCTGTTGTACTTTAATAGGATTTTGCTGATCTAAATGCTTTTGATGCCAGGCACGAAGTGTTTCAGGAGTACAACCAATCTTAGGCGCAATTGCTGTGATTGCAGCCCAAGTAGAAGGATAATCTTTTTCAGATTCAATCAATAATTGAACCGCTCTTTCTCTGATTTCAGGGGTATATTTTAATTTTGTCATCGGGGTAGTCTCTCAGAATATTGACTCTCCGACAAACCCGGTACGGTTCATATTTAACCAAATGGTCTGACTTACCAAGAGTAGGATAAAAACATGCACTTATTTAAATTAACTGACGAACAACTCGCACAAATTCTTATCCCGAAACGATTTGTACCACCTACTCCACCTGAACATGAAGGCAAGAATATGGTCTATGTATTTGATAGTGAGGATAAGTTTGAACTGACTTATGATGAGCTGGTGGAAATCATTAGCAAAGCTAGAATGGCTGGTCCGAAGTTGATACCTGTCTTAGGCACCGTGAATTAAATTGTGCAGTGTTCGCACGCCACTTGAAACATAACTTGATTGGAAATGAATTTGGGCTGAGAAAAATTCAGTTCAAATTTAACCTGACGGGCACACTAAAAAATGGGTAATTGTCAGATCGAGTTTGGACTACAACACTTTAGCTCATCGATTTACCATACCGCTAATCTTCACACCATTTTCGTAAATCCAGCGATCAAACTGTGATACTACATTCCGCTTATTAATCCAAGTCAGCATGGTGCTTTTCATAAAGGCAGTTTACTTATAAACAGGGAAATTTCTAAACAATTCCCCTTTAACATGCTTAGGCTATTTGATCCAGAGTTCATCTTTTTGCATCATTTTTAACATTAAATTAAATATAACCAGCGGAGTAACATTTTTTTTGTTAGAGCCGACAACTCTTTGAAAACTAAATTTAACGGTTCGCTCAGGAGCATCCAAATTAACTGGGTAGTTTTGTTTTTCTAAATACAGATGATCTCCTAACATTGGCTCTATACCAGTAATAAAATTAACAATTTGTTGCTCATCACCTTTCATTCGGCATTGAAAATGTAGAAAATTCTTACGCAGTTTTCCAAATAATAATAATATTTTAAGCGCCTTAACCATGTTCTTTTCTTTCAGTGCATCTTGCTGCCTATCATCTTTATAATGAAAATCAAGGAGAGGAATTATTTCATCTGGACGAGTCAGTTTTTTAGCCTTTTCGTAAAGTTCATCAAACCAACTCTCTTCTAAATTCTTACTATAAACATAATTCGTTTTTAAATTAAATTTTTGGCGATCCATCCATTTAGTGCTCATCCATTGACATCGTTGCATCCATTCTTGAGCTTGGGTATCTTCGCTTAAACGACCTTCTCTAAAACTTATCAAACGTTGAAAAGGTGTCAGAGTACTCTTCTCTATACTAAACTTCTTTTCTTGTCGGCCAGCCATCGTAACTGGCTGTGTTTGCTGATAAGAATTAAACCATTTCTGCTGCTGAGTATAACGATTTAGGTTTATGTAGTCTGTACTTGACTTCACTGGACTAAAACACTGTTCTAATACTTTTTTTGAAATGATACACGGCGAATTATAAATTCGATCGACTGCTAATAAATCCAAAACATGAAGGTAATTTGAAGCCGTTTGCTCAATACTGCTATGCCCCATCCAAGAGGCGAGCACCTGCCATTTATGTTGAATAATCTCTTCTTGAGCACGTGCTTTCATACCAAACAATAAATCCCTCATCTTTTTTGCTTTTACCCAAGGACAATCTGTGTAGGTCTTGATCATTTCTTTTGAACCGAGCAAAGTTATTGCTAGATAGTTAGCAGCACTGTGGCGTAATGTATGAAAACTAAAGCCATGATGCATACCTAATATTTGACTAAACAAATCTACTGTAATTTTGCTGATACATTGATCAGTTAATACACGATGATTCACACTAAAAAGTAGATCATCCTGCTGATTAACCAAATATTGCTCATAACGATGTTGTATGTAACGTTGTACTACTAAAAACTCATGTTCTGACAATGCAATTTTCAATGGTATTTGACGATTCGCACTTCGCGTTTTCAGACGGCGATATGAATTGTCTTGGATATGAAGCGTGATATTATTAAAAACTGTATTTTCTTTTTCTTTATAAAGTAGCTCTGGGCAAATAATATCTTGTATTTTAAGACAACGAACTTCATTTAATCGAAGTCCAGTTCTATAACTTAGTAAATACATCAGCTTTAAACAACTCAGATGATCGACCCACTCTGATGCCGTTGGCTCTTGACTTAAATTTTCTAGTTTTTCCAATAATTTGCCAAATAGCAAAGGACTCACTAGCCGTGCATTGCAAATTTGTAAATGCTTAAAACTTGAATTCTGTAACACCAATACCCCTGGAGCATCATAATTCTCTATACAGAATTGATGAAAATCTTTTAGGCGACCAAAACGGTATTCTGCGCTTTGGTGCATCTTACGAGAGGTTTTTCCTTTCACCGAATCTCGTTGAACTGCTTTTTCATCACGTTCACTGCTGTATTTCAATAGCTGCCGATATAAATCCTCATAGTCATCTATGGATTGTTGCTTTAAATCTAATTTATTGAGCCAAATCTCAAATATAAATTCTTTGCCAAACGATCCTAAGTAGCTTTCAATAGTTGATAATTGAAGCCCTCGTTTTTTTAAATGCATTAACCAGTGAATTAAGCGTAGTTGAGCATCAATTAAAGACTTTTCCTCCGTATTAGCATCAACTATCTTCTCCTCTAACACCCTTCTAGTTTCTTGCCAAAAACGTAGCGTGCGTTCTTCTTTATTCCTCTTTTTATCTAAACGCTCAACTTTTTGACCTTTACGTTTCTTTTGACCAAACAACATCAACTCATACGGAATCGTTTGTAATTTGCTTTGAACAGTCGGAACTTCAGGAAGTAACTGCTCTTGTTCAAAATGAATAGGGCGATTATCTGGTTCTGTGACTTGATTGTAATCATTATTCCACAGCAATCTAAATTCGGATGGCCTTAAAGCAACAGTATTAATCTCTTGCTGAAGCACATTACTCAAAAATATATCTATGCTGAGGTTTGGATTAAATTCGAGTACCATTTGCACATCATTAAATGCACGAAATCCACGGCGTTTAATTTGATATTGCAGATCCCCAAGACTTTTTTTCCTGCCTATCTTACTCAAGCTTTCTAAAATACAATCTTCAACTGAATGTTGCAGACAAAATTCTTTCTGAGTAGCTTTCAACTTTTTTAAATATTGCAAAATGAACTGCGCATATGGGTTAAAAAAAACATGTTTCCATTGGTACAACTTTCCCTGTTCTACATCGTTGCCATATTGAGAGTTTTCAACACGATAATGTAGTAACAATGGATTAGTGATTTTTTTGTAGTCCGAATGGTATAACCGAAAACAATTCAGATCTGTACCAAGCTCAATGGCCTCCTGCAATTGCTTCTGAATAGCAATCAAATGCTGTTCATCTGCACAGCCTGAAATATATATAAAACTTAAGCATAAATTTCCCCATAAGTACTTTGGTTCATTCCAATATTCAAATGAATCTTGCCAATACTGCCTTAATTCCTTAAGTACATGGATATGTAGATGCCCCTGTTCTAACCGTGACTCTGTACTCTCAATTTTTCTAGGCAGTACGATCCGTTTAGTATGTGGATTTAGCTTAATTCTGTATGATTTTTTATCTACATTCTGGTTGAATTGCTTCCTTCTTTTATTAAATTCATCTTCAGTAAATTGCATCAGTTTTGATTGTTCGTCTCGGCTCAACTTTTGACTCAAACAATCAACACTATCTTTAATGTCATGCCATTTTTCAGCGATCTGCTGATCAAGTTTTTGCTGCATTTCTTTCGTCAATACTTCAGGTGGAGAAGGCTGTCTATCTAGCGACTTTTTCACCATTTTATGAATATCAACAAATAGATCATCTAGTTGTGGTTTTATTAGTTCTTTGATTTTTTGCATACAACTATTTTCGCTCTAAGTGTTTAATCGATAAAGATTTGACATTATCTTGCAATTGCTGGCGGGCTTGCTGTACATAGACATTCGGGATAAGTGAAGAATGCGGATGAAAAGCCTCTCGGTCACGTTGGTCATGACCATACAGGGCCTGAATTAAGTGAAAAGCTAATGCTGGTTTACCCTCTTGCTGCTCATGCATCAAAAAGTTCATGTCAAAATGACGTAACCAATTCGAATACATATTCTTTGGAAAGACTCCTTGCATATATGAATTCACCCATTTTCTCGATAAAGGGATTAACTTAATTTTCCTGCTCTGCCATTCTTTGACAGTTATCGGCAAGATATCTTTACTAAAAATGACCTTACCAAAAAGATCATTTACAGTTATCTTCTTCTTTGCAAAGACTTGTCTAAAAAATGAACCGTACGCTTCAATAATTTGTTCTAAAAAGGCAGTGTAATTTTGCAGTGTTTTTATGAAAAAATCAGATAAAGGGATAAAACGACCATCTTTTCTTGCTTTACTATTTTTTTTATCATTCACATATAAAAGCTTGAGCTCAACACAATAATCATCCAAATTCCCCAACAGGTTTTTTTTAGGCCGACTTGCCAAACTCAACAAACTGATATGCCACATCCAACACGCATATGCATTAAGTTGATTAATAATGTGCTTATCTTCTTGGATGTTTTCGTGACAATGTCTATGTAAAATATGGAATTGCTCTTTCACAAAATTGGGTTCAAGTGCCAGTTGGCTCCCTATCCTTCCTATAGATAATGCAGATTGCACTTTGAATTGTTGTTGCAATATTTTTAGTTCAGCCGTGTCTTCAGTAAAATGTGTGGAATGTGGTGTAAGTGCTTTTTCTAAAAAGGCTAGATATGTGCTACTGAGTTGAGTTTTCGGTAGCCCGCCATAATAGATACCAGGCATGTGATGCTGACTATCCCGCCCAGCAATTACATGAGCAAGATATTCATTATATGTTTCATAATATATATGAAAATATAATTGAGCCTGCAGTTTTTCTACAGTGATCGAACCTACAAACCGATTATCAAGCCAATTCTTAAGTTTCGTATTAATGTGTGTTGATGAAATTAGTGGATTCGATGCTTGTTCTATATAGTCAAACCAAGCAGAAGGTAAATGTAGTTGATGTGTCATCACTTCATTCCACCGCACATGATTTAAGCTCTTAATCTTCTGCTCTGTAATTTTAAGATTTAATTTGAGTAAATATTCGCGACGTCTACTTGAACCATTCTGGATCAAAATTCCATCTTGAATAAGCTCGTTAAAATCCATCAGTGCGACGGGTGATAATCCCGTCAAAAGTGACAATAAACATGCTGCAGCGATTGCAGCATCCCTCCAGTGCCCGGATAACTCGGTTCTCAACACATAAACAATTTGCTTCAGTATATCTGGCGCCAAATAATGTGGATTTGTAACAAAAGGAGCATGACGGCGTTGGCGATGCCGCATTAGATGCGTCGCATTATCGCTGAGTATATAATTTAAATTTTTAGACTTTTCATCTTCTGAATAAAACTCCATTTCAGGATCTAATAGATCAACTTCACCCTCTTCATCTTTGTGAAGAGCGGCATCATAAATACTGATCTTTGCGTTATGTCCAATATCTACTTGCTTACCCGTTTTAATTTCACGAAATTTTTTGAGTTCATTTTTCGTCGGCCATTGCAAAACTTTACTTTTTTTTGACTTACGCTGACGATGAACAACACGACGATCATCAAGTCTTTTAAAAATTATTAATAGAGCCGATAAATACTCTATGGCTTGTACTTGTTTGAAATCTTTAATATTAAAAAGTTGATTACGATCCTCCTTTTTCAAGTTACGTTCGTACATGACATAGCGATTTAGTAGCTCACTGCATTCTTGAAATAATTCAGCATGATTAGAATCCAGAACATATCGTGATACATAGCGAAAGAGATCACAAACATGTTTTTGCTTATTCTCAGCTTTATCAATTTTTGCAAATTCTTGATACTGCCGATATGTTAAAAAACTCGCTTGTAGAATCAAATAACGTTCAGACGACAGCTCTTGAGTATTACTAGTAGTCGGGCATGCAAAATAACTTAAAGAAGCTAGATAATAATATTTACCTAATTGTCTAGAACTAGATATATAGCCATATATCTGTTGTGCTTCCTTATATAGAGCATGGGCTTTTTCACGTAAATCATCTGATAGATCGACAAATTGTGTATTCACAACATGATTGCGTAATAAACAATAATCTTTTTGGAATTTTTCTGCTAAATCTAAGAATTGCTCTTCTGTTTCAATCTTTGGCATATTCGCTTTCGCTTAATTTTTTATCAAATTGCATTGGTTAAATTCATTACGATCTGAACAATTTGGTAAAAGTTGATCTTTTATTGAACTCTTTGTCAGCTTAAAAAATCTAGCAAAAAATTTAGCATCCAGCTCTTTCTGAGCTTTTCTCTCAAAGCACAAGTGTTGCTGTGATTTTTCGATAAAATCATCAAGATTATGTATCAACTGTAAGATTGCAACATAATTAGAATGTACACGTAAGCATGGCTCCGTTTGCATTAATAGCAATATTTTTTGCCAAATTTTCACATAGATTATTTTGAACTTTGCTTGTACTACTACTTTCTGGCTCTGTTTAATCTTTTTGATTTTCAGTAGTTCTGAGTTAATTTTTACTATCTTAAATTGAACATTTTGTCGCTCAAAGCAAAAGGGCATGATAAATTGCCCCATAAATATCTCTATATTTTTTACTAAATAGTCAAATTTTAACATTTTTATCGATATAAAAAATGAGCATATCTTTGTATATTAAAATTCATTTAATTTATCAACTAAATTTTCTCAAAATTACAATTATCAACAAATACATATGGTTTACTTATCATGGGTGGTCTAAATTTTAAAAATTCTTCCACTTTTTTTTAGTTTTCTGTTATTACATGAAACAATACCGTTGTATTACATTTTGAAATGCTGTGTATGCAGCATTGATCAAAAAGATTCTCTGCTATACTTACTTCACGTGTAGCATCAATGGAGTTTCGAAATGCTCAGAACCACTGAACAGAAAAAAAAATATATTCAAGCGACACGTGCGCAAAACTATCAAGCCAGCCTAAAGCTTGAAGGCATTACAACGACAGCTCAAACAACTCAACAAAGTAAAGCTGAAATCTTGCAAAAATATAAGAAGTATTCGCAACCCGAAACTTAGTCAGGTGCATGTATGGATAAATATGGGGAAATGGGTGACAGCCTGTATTGTTACCCTGGCACAAATATCCTAAAGAACAAACTCAATATTCATGATGAACAAATTTTAGAATAAGCTGAACTAGAACTGTCTGGATTGGCAAGTAACTTAATTGAATATGCTGAACCACCTTACGACTTACAATACTTAAAATCAATTCATGCGCAGCTCTTTGGCGACTTATACGACTGGGCAGGAAAGTTAAGACAAATCGATATTTCCAAAGGTGACACCCGTTTTTGTAATTTTTCCCGTATTGAAATTGAAACCAATAAACTACTCAAACCGCTTCAAGAAAAAAAATACTTTCAAGGCTTAGCACCACAACAACTGATTCCTCAACTTGCCGACTTGTATTGTGAGCTTAATGTCATACACCCATTCCGTGAAGGTAATGGACGTACACAACGGATTTTCTTTGAGCATCTGATTGCTCATTGTGGTTATGGTATTGATTGGTCTCGCATTGACTCTCAACAACAATGGATTCAAGCCAATATTGAAGGTTTTTATGGTAATTTAAATCCATTAATTAAGATTTTTGAAATATGCTTTATTCAAAATACCTAAAATTTAAGTAGTCGAAGCCCACAATCCTTAATGAGCCATCATCTTTGCTTCAATCCACTGATTAATTTCCCAAATAAACCAACAATCACGATTCTTAGAAATCTTAATACTCTTCGGGTAATTTAGGATCGTAATATTCAGATTACTTATCCAGAATTGAATAGATCGTTAACTTAGATAGACTTTTAAGCAATGTAACTTGCCGCATGTTTATCAACATATGTCTCAAAAAAGTCTGCCCATACATAGATTTATGGCGTTTAGTGCTTAAATTTCAGATTAATCTTCGTCTGATGACCTGAATGGATGTTACAGATTACATGCAGGTGAATTACTCTGTGGCTGTATCATGGCTTTTGTGCAATCCAATCCATTTGATCCGAATGTTCTCTTTTGCAATAAAGCAGCCTCTTCTGCTTTTCCTGAACCAACGAACTATGTCATTGATTTGATTCAACCGACAACAGTGATGCTGAATCAAATCTCCAAAGAAGGGATTAAATGCAAGAAATGTGGTAAGAAAAAGATAGGGGATGGAAGTTATTATCCGTCTAATTGGAACCAGCCCATGAGTCGAGATCAGTTGAGTAAGAATCATTTTAAATGAATAAGAGAAGGATGGCTTACCTCACTTCTCCGAATAACAATGCTATGCTTTTCAACCAAGGTTATAAATTGGCAACTACATTTCATTCTTCTTCATGCTGGTCCTATAGCCTGTAGACAATTACTACATCATTTGCATTCAATGCTCAATACAGCCTGTCAGCAGAACCGCAGCGATACTTTTTTTCGTGCATACATGTAGTGTTTAAATCCATTCATTTTTCAATGATCCTCTGCCGTTTATCACATTTATGGTCGATCTTTAACCTTGTGAAAAATGCACATACCGATCCCTTCAAACTGTCAAATTTATGTATGCATGACATTTAAAGAAAATTATCTGATCAATTTTTTTAGGTAAAATTCATCAAGAAAAAAGTTATTATTATTCATAACATCACCAATAACCACATAAAAACAATAATTTAATAAATTATTCTTCCAATTTTTTTATATTTAGTGTTATTACCTCTAAATCCATGTTTACCACCTTCTATTACATAAGTAATTTAGAAGTATCCACGATATAAATTGCTTGCCCTCACACCTCTCCCCTCTCACGCCCAAAAAATTTATACTGAAAGGCAGATTAAGCCCGTTCGAGTTACATATAGCCGCATGCTATATTGAAAGCATTAAGAAAATATCCTCAATATTTATAGGATTTTTAAAGTATGAACTAATTTTCGAAGAACCCTTTCTAAGTAATGTGACCTATTAGTGCAAAATACTGGATAAAACGACCACCCATTCCTGTTCCTGCCATACCAGTCAATCCTGTTCGTGCTATACCACTTTAATTATAATAAAAGGGAGAATGGTATAGACCAAAGCTCCCTTAACTGAATAAAGTTGCCCTTATTGAGAGTAGATTTTTTCCCGATAAGATCGACCAGAAATTTCTAACTCGTATGAACGATGTAAAATGCGATCCATAACTGCATCCGCAATCGTTGGATCTTGGAATTGTTCGAACCATAATCTTTTCGGAACTTGGCTGGTAATGAGCAAGCCACCATTTTGTGATTGCTTATCAATGATTTCCAAAAATGATGGAGCTAAAGACTGATTAAAACCACCTAATCCAAAATCATCAATAATAAGTAATTTCACAGAACATACCTTTTTCTTAAAATCTTTGATTTCACCTAATGTGATTGCACTGCTAATTTCATCGAATAGGCTTATTGCATTAAAATACATAGCACTATAGCTGAGATGACAAGCTTCTGCACCCAAAGCACAGGCTAACCATGATTTACCTACACCTGTCGCCCCAGAGATAATTAACCCTCTGCAATCACTGATCCACTCACAATTTGCATAACGAGAAATATCAGCCTTTTTTATCTTCCGTTCAGGGGCATAGTCAATATGCTCTAATCGTGCAGTTGGGTAACGAAACTTTGCAATCGAAAAAAGTCTTTCGATCCTTCTATTTGTCCGATCATTTAATTCTGCGTCTAGGCAAAAATCTAAAAAATCTTCAACGCTTTTACCTTGAGCAAGCATTTGATCTAAAGAAACCTCTGCTGTACGCAAGAAGCCTTTGAGTTTAAGCTGCTCTAATTTATCTTTCACAGATTGTTTAAGCATGAGCAACTCCAGAATTTTGTAAATAGTAATCAGCACCGCGGATATTATGGTGGGATGTTGGAATATGACTTAATGCATCTGACAAAGGTTGTTGCTGGATTTGATAAGCACTGTTTGCAATGATGCGTTGTAGTCGATCCACAGCATAAATTTGTCGTTGTGATGCAAAATCACAAGCCTCTTCAAGACAATGGGACTTTTGATTGTCAACTACCCATTTTCTCAACTTGTTCAATGATTTAATATTTCTAGAAAGATCACGTTTTTGATTTAAAATATGGCATACATACTGTGAAGTATTTGGGCCAGCCCGATTTGCCCAATAAATAATTTCATCTTTTGATAAACCTTTTTGAGTAAGGTGTGTAGGTGACATATGTTCATCAAGACATATATCTTGGCGAATACCGTAATTAATTGCATGTTCCGCAATTTTTTCACGCTCATAAAAGATATGTAGTGTTGATTGAGTAACTTTGAGATCGACATGCAAATGTATATGGGTATAAGGAACTGAATATTGATTCCCATCATATTCAACTCGATAGAATTCACTCACCCGCACATGTCTTTTCCATGAACAGAGTTCATAAGGATAAAGTGGTAATGGTGATATATCCTTGCTATCCAGCGACAAAAACTGTTCGTAGCGACTGATGGTAAAACGTCGAGTTGTTTTTCGATTGATGATATCCATCTTTTGCTGAATGGCTTGGTTTAATTCTTCAATAGAAAAGAATTTTTGATTTCGTAATGAAGCAAGTACTGCACGTTGCACAATCTGAACACTGACTTCAGCTAGACCCTTATCTTTTGGATGACGAGGACGAGTTGGAATAATTGCAAAATCATAATGTGCAGCAAAGTCTTCAAAATCTTTTTGAAAGATTAAGCCCGTCTTATTATTTTTAATGACTGCTGATTTGAGATTGTCTGTGATTACGGTTGCAGGAACACCACCGATATGATCAAAAGTTTTGATAAAACATTCAAGCCAATGCTCCACCCTTTGACTTGGCACAGCATAAGCAAATGTATAAGCAGAAGCCCCTAGAACCCCTACAAATACTTGAGCATAGCTCTTTGACCCATCTACAGGTGAAGTAATTTCCATTGTTCTACCACAGAAATCAACAAGTAAAGCCTCACCACTCTTAAAAGTTTGGCGCATTGACGCATGTTTTTTATTGCGAAAATGATTTAATACATGGCAAAAACGAGAATATGAAAGACCTTCTTTATATTGAGCAATATATTCTTGCCAAAGGAGTTCCAGAGTCATATCCCGCTTTTTGAGCTCTTGATTGATATATTCAAAATCAGGATAGATTTTTCGTGTTGGGTAAGTTGGAGTGCGTGAAATCTCAAAATAATCCAACAACTCCAGATTAGTAAATAAATTAAGCTCACTATTATCAATCGGAAAAAGTGTTAATTTATCAAAAATCGTTTTTACAGAACTGCGGTTAGTCCGAGCCTGTATCGCTGTTGACCTTTGGCTATACCCAAGATTAAGTAGTCGAACAATTTGCCTAATTTTATCTGTTTCAATACGCATAGGAATGGACCTCTTTGGTTTAAAAGAGGCAGAAAGCACTGCGTGAACATTGATAAATCAATCGATGTTCAATACAATGAAGTTGTCTTGACGGCAAAATTAAGACAACTTTAGAGACTCATGTACCCGCATGAGTCTCTATTATTTCTGCCGTATTTAGTTATCTTTCATCTGTTGTACATCGCTAGGAATTTGCAAAAATTGCTTTAAAATAAAGTTAATTTGAGCATTCATGGATCTTTGTTGAGCAATAGATTCTTCCTGTAATTGCTTTCTTAAATGAGCAGGAATACGAATTTTAAGCTGAGCAAGTTCATGAGTATTGGGGTTCATAGAAACCTCTTTGGACCACATTGGTTTAAATATTTTAAACCAATGTGGTTTATATATCAATATATAAGGTCCATGTTCTATGAGTCTATTAACTGATTCTCAAGTAAAACTCAGAATACCCACTGAATTAAAACAAAGAATTGAAGCTGAAGCACAAGATGCAAAACGTTCAATGAATGCAGAAATTGTGTCACGTCTTGAAAATAGTTTTAATTTTAAAAAGTTAGATGCAGAGAATGGGAATACTATATTAAGTCCTTACCAACTTTTAGATCGTAAAAAAGAATTATCAGATAGATTAGTTCATGCTATTCAATGGGCGAATTTCAATAACTTTCGAGAGTTAAAATATTCACATATTGCAGAACAGCTTGGGTATGAAACAGCAGAAATCTTTTTGGATTGGGTACAAGGTAAACATGAACCTACATTTGTTGAACTCAGAAAAATCGCTGAATTCTTAGGGGTAGAGCAAGATTGGCTGGTGCATGGTGATGGCTATCCAACACCACATTCTTCCTTCGATGCTTCAGGTTCACCTGAGCGAGATATTCTAGAGCTATTTCAAACAGAAGGCATCTCTGATCATGAAATTTTTATGAGCAAAGTTAAAAAGATTCACTTTGTAAGGAATATCTCCCCTGAGGGTGAGTTAGTGATTGTTCGAGAATATAAGAATGAGAAAGTAAATGTATTGGAAACTCGAGCTCATATTTCTACAGTAATTGGTGATGGTGGGCGAAGAATGCTGCAAAATTTTGCGAGTTTATGGGCTCACCTTTATGATAGTCCTCACCGTAATTCAGTACATAGTTATTTAATGAAGAAAGAAAAATTTAATGAGCTTCGTAAACTATACACACACCCTTTAGCTCTCCTACACCATACTCAACCATCTTATTGGTGGGAGGAAATTTGGAGAAAGCAGCCAAGTGCTCACACTGCACAACTATATGAAGGCCAATGGTCTGATTGGTTATCTACTGTTCATGTTGCAAGTGAAGGAATTAAAGATACGAATTCATAATCTTGATAGGTAAAAGTAATAAATTTAAATACTTTTCAGATTTTTCTTAAGAAATAGTACCGTATAACAGCCAAATTAACTAAACACTAAAAAGAAGTTAGCGGTATATTTTTAAATATCAAATACTTAATACCAGTAGTTATTTAATTAAAACAACGTTATTGGTGATAAATTTATTTGTCTATTAACTGGTTCTGTTTACAAAACTTGCTAAATTAGAAAATCTCCCTCCCATCCAAATTTAGCTTATATCTTGGGTGTGAGGTCTACCTATGGAAATGTCTGATTCTGCTTGATCATTACAATTGGAATTAAACCAAATGGAAATATTTCCACGGTTGATGGAGGCTTGACTGTATGAGGATGAATTAGTGGTTTTGTAGCTGTTTGGGGAGTGTGATTCATGCCTTAGTAAGGAGCAGCAACAAAGCTATGTAATGGAAATGAAGGAAGTCAAAGAAAAATAACTTTTATTGAGAATGATTATTGACTATATTTTTTTTGTGTTTATTATGTAATTTTTATAGGTATAAAAAATTATGTCTTATAACTCTGAAAAGAAATTAGTTAAATTGTATTGTGGAGATAAGATAAAAATCTACTTTTTATTAATTCTAAATCTAGTTTTTATTAATAATTTAGCTATAGCAAATACTACTCAATTGCCAGTTATCAGTGTGAAAGCTACTCAAGATAACTTTGGTTGTACGACTTGTTTAAATCAATTTCGAGCTTATGATGCTCCAGGTACTAGTATTCCTTGGGTACCTCCAGTTTTTATACTTCCAACAATAAATAGTAACTCTTCTGCTGAAATAAATTGTGATAAAACGAATAATCCAATTACAATAAGTAATGGGCAAAAAACTCAAAAAGAAATTGATTTTACCATGAAAGGTGAAATGCCCTTAGAGTTTATTCGTTTTTATAACTCAAGAAATTCCGGTGCTTCAGATTTTTCGAAAAATGGTAAGTGGAAACATAGTTATGATTATAAATTATTACGAGATGACATTGGTAGTTTTTATAGACAAAACCCTGAAGGTATTATTGAGCTAGTCAGAGATCATAATAATAAAAACACTGCTGTTTTAGCTAATTTTGATGCAAAACTTGTTGAGGATGAAGACTTTAAGAATATTTTTAATATTAATTATACGCTAACATACAATGACGGAAGTGTCGAGGTATATCATGGGGGGACAGGAGAAATTTTAAAAAAAATTAACTCTCATGGCGTGGGGTGGACTTTTAAATATAATTTATCTAGAAATAGTGACTTTATTTATGTTCTTGATACTTTGAATGTAATACATACAAGTGGCAAAAAAATAACTTTAAAGTGGTCGGGGGATAAAATAATTAGTGCAACAGATGCTAATAATAATGTATATAATTATTCTTATAATGGTGATAGGTTGGAGAAGGTTCATTATCCAGCTAATAATAGTGTAAAAACTTATCATTATGGAGAGAATGGGGCTGAAAGCCAAGTCTTAACTGGAATATCAGTTGATGGTAAAAGATACAATACATACTATTATAACGGTAATCAAGCAATACAAAGTGGTAGAAGCGATGGAACACAAACGGATAAATTAACTTTTGGTGGTAACTATACAATAGTTACTAATGCCCTAGGGGCTATTTCAAAGTATATTTATACTGATAATAATAAAAATAAACTTGCTAAGATTGAACGTAGTGGCGTAAGCAATTGCCCTAATAGCAGTGTATCAACTACTTATGATAGTAATGGTTATATTAGTTCTAGTACAGATTGGAATGGTAATACAACAGAATATACAAGGGACGCTACTGGTAAAGTTACACAGCAAATTACAGGTATAAAAGGTACAGATCGTAGTCGAATCACGACTATTAAATATCAATGGGCACCAGCTTCTAATCTTTTAAGTAAAATAGAACGCTACGGTAGTTACAATAGTATAAATAATCAGCCGATTGATGAAGTCGTTTATGAATACTATCCTGTGACACATCTTGCTAAATATAGAATTAAAAGCGTTAAGCAATGTAGTAAGCAGAATACAACCATTTGTAGCATTACAGGTTATGGTTATACCTTCCATAGTAATGGTATGCTCAAAGATGTAGCAATCAATAACAATGGAAAAACAACAACATATAATTATGATGCAGTTGGAGACTTGACCCAAACAAGAAATGCTCTGGGACACATCACCAGTTATAGTAACTATAATGGACTAGGGCAAGCCGGTAAAATCACGGATGCTAATGGTTTAGTTACTGAGTTTACTTATGATGCTCGTGGGCGTATCACAATTGAAAAAGAAATCTTAGCCAGCAATCAGGTTCGTACAACGACTTATCAATATGGTGCTTTTGGGGTTACCCAGATTGAACGTAATGGTATGAGGGAAACCATTAATTATAATGATAATGGTACCATTGCGAGTATTACCCATGGTGTCGGAAATAGTATCACTAGCGGACAGTATTTTACTTATTCTAAATTGGGTAAGCTGGGCGAATTCAAACATGAGGTGCGACAGTTTGAAAAGTCTTATGATAATCAACAAGCTGAGCAAATTTCTCTAATGGTGTAAGCCAATCTAACGCTTTTCTAGGACGAGTATTCAGTGACATGGCAACTTGATTTAAATAATGCTGATCTGCCTGATTTAAATCAATCCCTTTAGGTAAATATTGCCTAATTAAACCATTCATATTTTCGCATGTGCCTTTTT
>NZ_PQLP01000055.1:0-15338 GCF_002918965.1 Acinetobacter sp. ACNIH3
ACCCCGTAACTCGTCGCAACGTGAAATAAGGTTCGGTATTCCCGCCAATAGCTCAGACAGAGCAGAACCTGATCCTCCAGGCTTAACTTGGGCGGTCTGCCTTTGGCAGAGACATGCTTCTGCAATTACTCAACCATCAAATAGAAAGTTGACCATGAGATGCCTGTGTATCGCTTGAACTGAGGATCAGAAAGCTTGTTTGAATCGATGTATTTCATCCGCAGCTTATGCACGAATGCTAAGAAATCCGGAGTGCAAATATTAACCAAAAGGAAGATCGCTTTTTGATTTATGAAAGAGATCTAATAACGATCATTTTTTGATTTATAAAATAGATCTTATATAGAAGATGTTTTTTTAATAAACAGAATAGTCATTAATGGTAAGTTATGACTGAGAATAAATTAAAATTCAAAATATAAAAAAAGGAAGTCCTCTATAAGACACTTCCTCGTAAAATTTTTTTATCGCTATCTTTGATTAAAAATAGATCAGGATTCAGATGCATCTTTTTTTTAATGCAAGTAAAGAATTACATGATTCTCTCTTTAAACTTAAAGAGCTCATTACTTTGAGCATAAAAAGACCGACCGTCCATATTTAAGTCGACTTCAAGACCTGACTGTAAAAGAACTTTCTTACCAACTTCGACCCATTTAAAGCCTTGGCGAATATTTTGCTGTTTATTTAATGGAATAAGAGAAACCAGGATTTCAGTGCCATTGGCTGCTTTAGCAATTAAATTATTAAATTGATTCATTGTGTTACCTATTATTTTAATGTTTCTTCTATTTTTGAAAATAGAATAAAACTAGGGATTTCAAAAAATGAGAGGGAGCCTGATTTGCAGGCTCCCTCTAACGAATGTTGTCGATTAAAGAGCGACAATATTCACAGCATTAAGACCTTTTTGACCTTCAACAATGCTGAAAGAATCCTGTTGACCTTCAAATAAAGTTTTGAAACCTGAACTGCTAATTTCTCGGAAATGAGCAAAAACGTCTGGACCTGATTCTTGTTGAATAAAGCCAAAACCTTTAGTTTCGTTGAACCATTTTACTGTGCCAGTAACTGTATTAGACATAAAATAACCTTTTGATTTTTAGTATTTTTCGAATTAAATAAACGAAAATATGCTGAGAATAGGAAAGAATTGAAATGATGATCTGAAAAAAAGAATGCTTATAAAATAATTAAAAACGACGATACTTAAAGAAAATAGAATAACAATACTTTGTATTTGATATTCATCATACACTTTATATCAAAATATTCAATAAAAATTTAAAATATTATATAAATAATTAATAAGATATTGTTCATGCATAGCTTATTAATCGTCTTAAGTCCTGCTTGAAGCTATCTAAAGTCGCTACATAGCATTTGCTGAATACAGACTTCTCCTTAAACATTAACTGATCTATACACGGTGTCACAAAGCGCTACAGCTTCCATGTATGCCCCATAGTATTTTAGAAAGGCGCCTAATAAGCGATATAACTCCTTTGAATGTGAGTGAACAATCGCCGTCATTTAAATAATAGAAGATAAAAAACAAAAGCTTAAAGCCAAATTTGTTTTTTATCAAAAGGGTAATAATAAGGAAGTCACATGAAAGAGACCAAGAGTGAGCTAGCAGGTACTGATCGTCCGGATTTGAAAAATCATAATGAGAAGAATGCCCAGCTTGATGCATACCGTCGTGATGCAACTGGGCAGGCTCTGACCACCAACCAGGGGGTGAAAATTTCTGATAACCAGAATAGCCTGAAAGCTGGTACCCGTGGTGGAACTTTGCTGGAAGACTTTATCTTTCAGGAAAAAATGACGCATTTTGACCATGAGCGTATTCCTGAACGTATTGTGCATGCCCGTGGTGTGGCAGCACATGGTGTATTTAAGGCTTATCCTGGCAATGAGCGCTTTACCAAAGCTGGATTCCTGACCGATACTGAGCGCGAGACTCCTATGTTTGTGCGCTTTTCTACCGTACAGGGTCCACGAGGTTCAGCGGATACAGTACGTGATATTCGCGGTTTTGCGATGAAGTTCTATACTCAGGAAGGGGTATATGACCTGGTGGGAAATAATGCACCAGTATTCTTTATCCAGGACGGAATCAAGTTCCCGGATTTCGTGCATGCGATGAAGCCTGAACCACATACCGAGATTCCTACTGCACAGACTGCGCATGATACATTCTGGGATTTCGTTTCTCTTGTACCTGAAACTGCCCATGCGGTGATGTGGGCAATGTCTGACCGTGCTATTCCACGTAACTTCCGTTCAATTCAGGGCTTCGGTGTCAATACTTTCCGTATGATCAATGCGGATGGTAAAGCAGTTTTTGTTAAATTCCACTGGACACCAAAACAAGGTCTGACCCAGCTGACTTGGGATGAGGCACAAAAACTGGCAGGTCGTGACCCAGATTTTCATCGTCGTGATTTGTATGATGCAATTGAGTCAGGCAATTATCCAGAATGGGAACTAGGTGTACAGATCGTGCCTGAAGCTGATGAGCACAAGTTTGATTTTGACCTGCTGGATGCGACTAAACTCATTCCTGAAGAGCTTGTACCGGTTACACCAATCGGTAGCTTTGTACTTAACCGTAATGTGGAAAACTTCTTTGCAGAAACCGAGCAGGTGGCTTTCTGTCCGGCACATATTGTACCGGGGATTGATTTCTCGAATGACCCATTACTACAGGCACGTGTGTTCTCCTATACCGATACACAGTTGATTCGTCTGGGTGGACCAAACTTCCACCAGATTCCAATCAACCAGCCAGTTTGCCCATTCCATAATAATCAGCGTGATGGTTATCATCAGCGTGCGATCCATCGTGGACAGGCCTCTTATGAACCAAATTCTATCGATAATAACTGGCCAACGGAAACCACACCGGCAGCGTCGAATGGTGGTTTCGAAAGTTATGCCGAGCGTATTGACGGACGTAAGATTCGTGAGCGTAGCCCATCATTTAGTGACCACTTTACCCAGGCACGATTGTATTACCGCAGTCTGACGCCATATGAACAACGTCATGTGGTGAATGCTTATGTTTTTGAGCTGAGCAAGGTGCAACGTTTGTATATCCGTGAACGTGAAGTGCTAGAAATTCTGTGCAATATCGATCTGGATCTGGCTCAGCAGGTGGCAACCAAACTGGGGATTGTAATTCCGCCAGAAAAACTGAATGTGGAATTGCCGGAAGTAACGCCATCTAAACGCATTTCTCTGGAAGCCTTCCCGGCGCCCGATATCAAGGGCAAGAAAATTGCTGTTCTAGTGCATGACAAGGTTAATCAGGCGAATGTGGATGCGGTATTGGCTTGGGCCAAGGAAGAAAGTGCCATTGCTGAGGTACTCGCTCCGACACCTGCACCTGTATTGAGCAGCAATGGTGCAGAAGTAATGGCAGACGGTATGCAACGAGGTGAGCCATCAGTACTTTATGACGCCGTTGTTATGGTCGATGGTGATAATTATGACCAGGTGTTGAAAGACGGCACGGCTAAACACTACATCATTGAAGCTTACGTACACTTAAAGCCAATTGTGCTCTTGGGTGAAAAAGCTGACCTGATCAATACTTTAGGCCTGGTCGCTGATGAAGGCACGCTTTCACATCAAGACTTCAAGTCAGTCGCTATGGAATTAAAGCAACTGATTATGAAACATCGTGTTTGGGCGCGTGAACCAGTATCAGAAATGATTCCAGGTTAAAACAGCCAAGTCAAAAAAAAACTCCCTCAAATTGAGGGAGTTTTTTTAGGCTGTATAATTTAAATCAATCAGCTCGTATCTACATCTGTTTATCCACAAATGTATTCTGTTCAAATGCAATCCAAATGAGCGCCACAAAACCTATCCAGATGAGTAAAATCCTTATAAATTTTTAGACTTGATAACTGGATTCATTATTTATTTCAGATGAACTTCTTTATTTTTCACCAGGCGGCCAGCGGCGGTTTACGGAGTTACCTGCATTATTATAATGAATCACTTTGGCATAATTTCCCACGGCTGTGGCATTTTCAGGAATGTCTTTAGTGACCACACTACCAGCACCGATCGTGGCATTGTTGCCAATTTTGACATTATCAATAATGCAGACATTCGGCCCAATATAAACATTATCGCCGATATAGGCTGCCTGTTTCCCGCCATTGGCACCAATGGTCGTAAATTGTGACAGATTCACATTGTTACCAATGATTGTAGTGGGGTTCACTACTACAGGTCCACCATGGCCGATATATAATCCATAACCAATTTGCGTACTGCAATGAATGTCGATGCCGTATTTCTTTTTCTTATAATAAAAAATAGGATAGGCCAATTTCGCAATAAATGAGTTGGAAGAGGCCAGACGCAACCAGAAGCTAAAATTAAAACCGCGGTTAAACAGATAGTTTTTAATCAGAGATTTTGCTGAAATATTACCGCAATAGCGATACAGATCACTAAGAATAAGTTGCCAGATCATGACTGAGCATCGGATAGAAAAGACAGCGTATTTTGCGCTGAAATGAATAGATTCGGAAGTCAGCAAGACTAACGGATTTTATAAAAATCACAATTGAAAAATTGTATGAATCTACTTTTAGAAATGTAATCAGGACTTGTGCCACCATCAAGTGCAGCCTATATTAAGCTTACGGTAGGTCAAAAAACCATGCGACGCTACCAATAAGTTGGACGGATCAATGACAGTTAGTTGAGCTCGAATTTCGATTCAGGCAATAAATCTAGCACTAGCCATCCAACACAGAGCCCGCAGCGATGCGGGCTTTTTAATGTCTGGTTTTTAGTTTTGTCTGTGCGATTAAAGGGAGTAGCAACAAACTATTCATTTGGTTCTGCAATCCATCTTATGCCGGAATAATATCCTGCTAAAAAATCTTACATATTCGTTTGAAAGCCTTTTAAATAAATATGTTATAAGAATTTAGAAGATCAGAATTAATAAATCCAAATTAAAAGGAGGGCACCGCAATGACAAAAGAGATGATTGATGTGCAAGTCAAAAACCAGTATGGAAAAATCCTTAATGTAAAAGCATTATTGCGCGCCGGTGTCCAGCATAGAGATCCTTCCCAACGTTTAGAACAGCAAGTTGAATACATTGTGGTGGACGATGAAATTATCCGACCAACGATTGAATTACTATTTGCCAGTGAGCAAACAGACTGTATTTATCGTGTTATGGAGCCAAAATAGGAAACTATTTTTCAGTTAAGTCTGGAAATATAGAGGCTATAGCTCATCTAAGGATGGGCTATTTTTTTAAATCCTATTATTTCAGATTAACTGATTAAAAATAAATGCCAGCAGATGATAACGAACTAAGGGATGAGGATCGGATACTTCGCTACGGTTTATACGGATTTGTTGGCATACCTGTCCTAAGTCATGTTTTTGTACAAGGAGATATTCTTGAGACAGAGGATCGGGTTGAAGCCTGAGCTGGCGACTTTGAGACTTCAAATTAAAAGCATTCAGGCATTCTTCTATATTTTGGTGAAGCTGAAATAGGACGAGGGCTTGAGTGTTATGTTGATGAGCATATCGCATAATTTAGATTCTATTCTTATCTATTATTATGCACTTAGCTTAACGCGATTTTTAACTCAATGCCTGAATAGTAGATAGTTCAAGCATTGAGTTAATAACTTGTCAACGAGCTTAAACTTAAAAACTTTTTAGAGTGACATTCACATCATAACGACCAAATTCTTCCAGAATCTGCTGAAGCGTTTGTTGTCCCAATGCATCTGCAGCTGCAATTTGTACTTCCTGATTGGTCTTGCTGTCAAAGCATTCAATCGTCTGAATCAGCCATTGATGTTCATAGGCAGTTTTCTCAATCAGTATGCGACGTGGTTGCAGCGCATCACTGATCTGGCGAGGCAAGACATACGTGATCGCCAACTGAATATGTTCTAGTTCATCCGCAGCACTGACAAAAGTAATGACCCAGTTTCCCACCTTACTCACTTGCATGGGATTATCAAAGGCACCGAATTCAAGATAGTGTTGCATAAGCGTGGGAAGAATAAAAAGTAATACATTCTATATGGCTTTAAATCCTTAATATAGCTATGCATCTATAGTCGAAAGTAAATGAATACAACTACTTTTGTACGAATTAAAATTATATTTTTCAATTAAATAGAAAATTTTTTTCGCTGGACTTATTCATCTTTAAACTTAAGATAGACTTAAAAAGACTGAATCTATGGAGAGTTTTAAGCTTGAGCACGCAGTATGGATAAAGCATGGCTAATTTGCTTGAACAGTCGGTTTAACTCTTGTGAAGGCATGCGGCTTTCCTGGAGAAGTGTCAACCATTGCACCTGACAGACTTTTAAGGCATCGATATCTGGTGCTTGAGTAATATTTTGAATGTGTTGTTTGGCCAATAAGCCACAGTATTTTTTTAAACTGTCTAGCATCAAGCTGCGTATTTGTTCTTGGTTGAGTGCTATATAGGTAATGTCAGCAGGTACGTCAGGCACGTGGGGCGTGGCAACTAATGTCGTGGTAATCGGCGCTTCAAGATCAGCAGATGGGGCAGGACGGGTGATTGAAGTCTGAATATTTGATTCAGGAAAGTGTGGAAATGAAGCTTTTACTGAGTTATTAGTAGGCGCTGAAGTCTGTGCTGACTCTGTACCGAATACTGCATTTGAAGTCTCTAACTCTTGTATTTCAATCAGTCCTATATCACATAATTGTTGCAGCAAATCATGTGGTGCAATACGCGCTTTAAATTGAGGTGTGAGTAAATCAAAATCTTCAGTGCCAATTAAAACCAAAAGACGTCTTTGACGTGCATTAAGCTCGACATTACGATGTTGAAGAACATGTAGACCCTTTGCAGTTTTTGAATAGCGCATCATACCTGAATGCCTTATATACAGAATTCAGGTAGATGCTAATATGAGAAAATTACACTAATATGAAGATGTTGTTAAATTTACTTAAAATTAAAGTGTTGTAATTGCAGTATTTTCTAAAGCCTTACGCAGATAAGGATCGAGATCCTCCTGACGAAGCAGCCATTGCACATAGTCAGCAGGCAGTTCAGCAATCGCAGTGCCACGATGCTTACCAAAATTGATGGTACGTGGAATACGCGCATCTTCAGAAGCTTCATATAGTTCTTCAATACTGCTGATTTTCAGGTGATGCACAATATGCATCAGGATATTTGCGGTCAGAATAATATCCATATCGGCACGATGCGCTTTACGGATCATTTCCCGGGCGCGTTCGCTGCCTTTGGTAATCATATAGATTAATGCAGAGATATTATGCGCTTCAGCCTCTGGCCAAACCCGGCGGGCGAGAGCAAGGGTGCAAATTGCTTTAATATTCGATGAGTCGACGCCACATTTTTCTAAGGCACGAATATCATAATCAATATTATGGCCAATGATATAAGTGGTTTCTTGCGGGAGTTCAAAGCTGCTGTAATGTGTTTGTCCTTCCAGATCTGATTCCAGAATATGGTGCACGGCCATGGCTGCAAAAGAAATCGGTTCATCACAGCTATAGAGCTGATCAAACAGTCGGCTTTTATCCAAGCTGATTTTATGGTCCAGAATGTCCACAGGCGCATACGCAATTTCAATCGGCTGACCGTTTAGTGTATGGGTTTCAGTGTCGAGAATGATGGCCTGCATGACGAAAATTTGCCTGAAAAAGGTGAGGATTAAAATCTAACATTATTATTTCACTACTGACAATTGGAATGCCTGATTTTTACTTTTAATTGAAGGCTTTTTGACTGATACAGAATATTTTTAAACTGAACTAATAAATAAAGGTTTTTGTAGTTTATGTAATAATTTCAAGAGCTTAAGTTTATTATGCCGAAATCAATCGAAACTAGAGCTGTATTTGTTAGATAAATAACAAAATAATCTCTTGCCATTAATAGAATAACTTGGGAAATTAATCTCTAGTTTTATCATTTGATAAAACTATAAAAATCATAAGAGACAATAATTAAGACAAGGATAAGATCGATGAAACGTCATGTATTGACTGGTTCTCTACTCGCCCTAAGCGTAGCTTTAACTGCGTGTAATGATAGTGATGATGATGGTAATTATGAGTCCAAACCCGCTATTCCAGTAAATAATATTGCCAATCCAGTTGTAGCAACGCCTGTGGCTTATACCGAAACGGACCTGACTGCTGTTGCCGATGAAAGCGTGGTTATGACTTATAAGATGTTAGGTATCAATAATAGCGAAACCCAGGCAACGGCACTGGTTTTCACTCCAAAAGGAACACCTCCTGCGAAAGGTTGGCCGATAGTTGCATGGGCACATGGTACGACCGGTGTGGCTGATCAGTGTGCACCAAGTAAAAATCAGCTTAATAATGACATCACGAATATGATTACTGGTCTCCTTAAGGCTGGATACATTGTCGTTGCACCTGATTATGAAGGCTTAGGAGAGCCGAGTGGCACAGAACTTCATCCTTTCCTTAATCTTAAGAGTGAAGCTTATTCAATTACCGATGCTGTAGTCGCAGCAAAAGACTATTTAGGTTCGGATGCCTCTAATCAATGGATGGCTGTCGGTCATTCTCAAGGTGGTCAAGCGGCTTTAGGCGCTGCCCAATATGCAGCACGTGCTTCTCAAATGACTTATAAAGGTACGGTAGCTTTAGCTCCTGCTTCTAATTTTAGTTTGATTTTGGCAGGTGGTGAGGCTCAAGCTGGACAAGAACCAGATCTGAATAAAAAGATTCAAACTCTAGCATCTTTAGATACTTTTACCGCGCTGATCGTCGCGGGATTGCGTAATCCGAATCCAAATCTGCAATATAGTCAGGTCTTTAAAACACCAACAGATGAGATTGCCAAGAATGCTGAAACAGATTGTTATGATGTATTAGGCAACAAATTTGGTACGGCAATGGGAGCTTATGCTCAAACCAATGGAAATCTGGAAGAATATCCGCGTACTCAAGCTAATTTTATGAGCATTCCAGTGATAAAGAATTTCCTGGATAAAGACTCTCAGCCTTTACAGGTTAAAGTGTCTACACCTGTGATTATTTATCAGGGAGGGGCAGATAAGACTGTTCCAAAAGCTGCAACAGATGTTTTAGTTAGATCAGCAAATCAGAAACAAACCTCATTAGGATATATTACGAACAATTCATGGGATCACGGCAGTGTCTATACATCGAATATTCCTAATATTATTGAAGATGTAAAATCTCTAATGCCAATTCAATAACTTATTTTTATCTATATAGCTCATGTTTTTTTAAGCATGAGCTATTTTTATTGCAAACTGGATAAAGTTCCTAGTCGAAAATAGCAAAGTTCATGCTACAATACGCGCCAATCTTAGCACGGCTTAAAAGCCCTAATTTAATAGGACCTCGCTAATGTTTGCCAATATCTCTATTGCTGAATTTGATCCAGAAATCGCTCAAGCAATCTCTAACGAAGATGCTCGCCAAGAAGCGCACATCGAGTTGATCGCTTCTGAAAACTATTGCTCACCAGCAGTAATGGAAGCTCAAGGATCAAAACTCACTAACAAATATGCAGAAGGCTACCCAGGCAAACGCTACTATGGCGGTTGTGAATATGTAGATGTCATTGAACAATTGGCAATTGACCGTGCTAAAGAATTATTTGGTGCTGATTACGCTAACGTTCAGCCACATGCTGGTTCTCAGGCAAACTCTGCAGTTTATCTGGCGCTTCTTAACCCAGGCGATACAGTATTGGGTATGAGCCTGGCTCACGGTGGTCACTTGACTCACGGTGCGAAAGTAAGCTTCTCTGGTAAAACTTATAACGCGATTCAATACGGTCTAAACCCGGAAACTGGTGAGATCGATTACGAAGAAGTTGAACGTCTGGCAGTTGAACATAAACCACGTATGATCGTGGCTGGTTTCTCTGCGTACAGCCAAATCGTAGATTGGCAACGTTTCCGTGAAATCGCAGACAAAGTAGGCGCGTACCTGTTTGTTGATATGGCTCACGTGGCTGGCCTGGTTGCTGCTGGCGTTTACCCAAGCCCAGTTCAAATCGCTGACGTAACCACGACAACGACTCACAAAACACTTCGTGGTCCACGTTCAGGTTTGATCCTTGCGAAAGCAAACGAAGAAATCGAGAAAAAACTTCAATCAGCTGTATTCCCAGGTAACCAAGGTGGTCCTCTGGTTCACGCGGTTGCTGCTAAAGCGATCTGCTTCAAAGAAGCAATGGCACCTGAATATAAAGCTTACCAACAACAAGTTGTGAAGAATGCGCAAGCAATGGCTGAAGTTCTGATTGAACGCGGTTATGACGTTGTTTCTGGCGGTACAAAGAACCATCTGTTCTTGTTGTCTCTGATCAAACAAGACATTACTGGTAAAGACGCTGATGCTTGGTTAGGTGCTGCTCACATCACTGTAAACAAAAACTCTGTACCAAACGACCCACGTTCTCCATTCGTCACTTCTGGTATCCGTATTGGTACACCTGCAGTAACCACTCGTGGTTTTGGCGAAGTTGAAGTACGTGAACTTGCTGGCTGGATCGCTGACATCCTGGACAGTAAAGGCGAAGAAGCTGTGATCGCTGCGGTTAAAGAAAAAGTTGCAGCTGTATGTGCAAAATTCCCTGTATATGCTAAATAATTGTAGCTGAAGCAGAAAAAAAGCTCCCGATCTGGGGGCTTTTTTTATTTTTTATTTTTTTAATTCAATCAACTAAATAGCTTGTTTACTTAATAATCAATTGCGATCAACAAGCTCAAAAATTCTGCTTTTACAGCTTATGCTTTAAATTCGGAATACAGTAGAGTAATCGTATTGATCTATGGCTTGCGGATGTCGATAATTAAAAATAAAGCTCTGAATATCTGCACTGATACTGGTCTTCATTTCCATACTTGAAAAATGCTTCAAAACATAATCAATCGGAAATACGATCTGCCCATGAAGCTCCAAGCCATAGTAACATTGTGAATTGGCAAACTCGGTACCTGGTATTAACGCCACCATCTGGAGTTCTTCAAGACTTAGCCAATGTTCAGTACAGTTCAATTCAGAACTGATAAAATAACCGATCTGGCTGGTGATCAAGAGCACAGTATTCAGCTTTTGAATGGTCTTGTTAAAGTCAGCTGTCAAAATTCCTAAATGCTTCTTAAATGCCTGAAAAAACTGGTCAAGACGAAGCAGGCTTTCTGGACTATTATCAAAGTTAATGGTCTTTAATGCCTGACTGACATAAAAGGTACGTTCCGAATCCGGATGATGTAGCTGAGCACGCAGACCTTGCATGAAATCCGTGCTACTGTATGTTGAAGTAGATTGTGCAAATGCCATCTTATTCTTCTTTTTATTTCGTTAATTTAGTTTTAAATATATTGCAAATATTTTTTAAATCAAAAATTTAATTTTAATCTGTTTATGAAGATTCATTGAAATGCTCGATCAGGAGAGAGTGCATGCAAAAAACCAAGCTTATTTTGTCGGAACAGGATCTGAACCGTCTGGAGACTATGCTTGAAAATCAACCCAAGCTGACTCCAACCATGCAGCAGCTAGAGGATGAACTGGCACGGGCAGAGGTAGTTAAACCTCAAGATATTCCTGCCAATATCGTTACCATGCATGCACGCGCCTTGGTCACAATTGCTAACCAGACCAAAGAAATTACGCTGGTCTATCCACATGAGTTCAAAGGTGAGCCGGGACAGCTCAATATTGTAGCGCCTGTTGGTGCCGCGATCCTTGGGCTGGCGGAGGGGGAAACCATTGAATGGCCGCAGCCAGACGGTGAAATGATGAAAGTCAAAATAGAAAAGGTGCTGTATCAGCCAGAACGTGAAGGGGACTATTTATAAAGTCGTTCTGATCTCTTGCATAATAGAAAAGCCCCATATCAGTGGGGCTTTTCTATTTGGCTTTGATATTTTGTAATTTTATTAAGATAGCTAAAGCTTAAATCCAACAATATCTTTAACTTATATAAAAAATTCTATGCCTTAAAGGCTTTCCTTTGCAAAATGCTACATGTTATGTTGAAGGAAACCACGTACTATAAAAATTGGTTCAATTGAGTTTAAAGGGCTATGTCACAGATAGATGTTTTGATCCCGATCCAGGATGTTGCAGCAGATCCGAGTGAGATTTTAAGCATCAAGCGTAATGAGCTTGTCCCTTTGCTCAGTGATCAGTACAGGTTGAATCATTATGCCGATCAGTTGATTCAGGCCCAGGCAGTCCTGTTAAATGGGGTTGATCCGCAACTGACCCAACAGCTCAGCCAGACCATTGAAAAAATTATTCAGGCGCTGGCAAATTCCAGAAAATATTTGAAACAGCGCAAGTTTAATGCCTTGCAAAAATGGCTAGGAATTGATCTGGATTATGGCTCCAGTCAGGTTGAGTATTATAAAAATCTGGATCGCTTGCTCGATCAGGCCAGTCATCTCAGCCGTAAACTACAGATTGAAATCCAGAAATCCCAGTCACGCTTCCAACAGCTCACAGGTTTACGTGAACAGATGGCTAAACATATTCTGGCTGCAGAAGAATTTCTGCGGGAATATCCACAGTTTGTGAAAAACCAGCATCCGCTGGATAATTTCTCAGAACGTTTATCCAAGAAAATCCATACCTTAAAAACCCTGCAAGCCAGTAATGATATTGCCATTACCCAGATGCAACTGTCCCAACAGCTTTCCTTTAGCCTGCTGGACCGGTTTAAGGAAGCACAGCAGGTATTGATTCCGGCCTGGCAATATTATGTCAAACAAAGCAACAGTAAACACTCGACAAGTGATCTGGAAAAACTTGATAATAGTCGGGAAAATCTGATTAAAACGTTAAGAAAATCGCTCGAAAAACCCTCGAAAATATAACAAGATAAGGTGAACTATGACCAATCCTGATACTGTGAATCTGCCTGTCAAAAAAGACAATGAAATTGCTGAACAGAAATTTCAGCAAATGAACCTGAAAGAACTGGGTTTACAGCCTGAGGATTTTCAGGAAGTACTGGCAGTGCGCAAGGAATTACAGGAAATGAGCCATAATGCTGTTGCAGAATACGGCAAGAATATTGCCAGCAAGACTGCGACCTATACTGATGAACTGCTCAATCTGGTTCAAAACCGGGATCTGGATACAACAGGTCAGAAACTGAATCAGGTGGTTCAGGTGGCACAGCAGCTGAATGCTTCCAGTATTCTGAGCAAAAATAAAACCTCAGGTTTCTTGGGTAATCTGCTTAATAAATTCAAAGGTGCCAAACAGAATTTTGATACTCATTTTAATACCACCAAAGAACAGATTGATGTACTGGTTAAAGAAATTGAGACTTCACAATCTGGCTTGAAAGCACGTGTATCGACTTTAGATAAAATGTTCGATGGTGTGCAGGATGAATATAAGCAGCTGGGCATTCATATTGCTGCAGGGCGCATCCGTGAACATGAATTACAGCAGGATATTGCTGCATTGACAGCATTACCACAAGATCAGACCACTACCCAGAAAATTTATGACCTGAATCATCTGGCCAATAATCTGGAAAAACGTATCAGTGATTTGCAGGTATTACAGCAATCCGCGATGCAGACCTTGCCCATGATTCGCATTATTCAATCTAATAATCTGATGCTGGTCGACAAATTCTATGCGATTAAAAACATTACCTTGCCGGCCTGGAAGAACCAGATCAGCCTGGCGATTTCCCTGCATGAACAAAAGAACAGTGTCCAGCTTGCCAATAGTATTGATGATGCGACCAATGAGCTGTTACGTCGCAATGCTGACCTGCTGCATCAGAACTCTGTCGACACGGCTCGTGCCAACCAGCGTTCAGTCATTGACATAGAAACACTTGAACATGTCCAAAATACCCTTATTAATACAGTAAATGATGTGATTCAGATTCAGAAAGAAGGCATGCAGAAACGTACTGAAGCGACAGCACGTTTAAAAGCCTTGCAGGATAATCTGAATTATCTGGTCATTGAATCAAGTACAGACAGGGCGGAATAATATTGAGCACCTGTCCCCGGATTTATTAGAGGAGTCAGGTTTGCCACCATTAGATGAGTATGCTGTAAATCCTCGTGAGATTGAGCAGGGTGTCGTTGCACTGAAAAAGCGTCAGAACCGCCTGACCTTACTTAGTGTCACGACGGCCACCGTTGGTATTGCATCCTTAATTGGCCTGTTTCTGCATCAGGAACTTGTCTATGGATTTTTCGGACTCAGTACCGAAGTGCAGCAATTACATCTACCGGTTAGTGTTGATGCCAATTTAGCCAGTATTGGTGACAGCCCCGACTATTTCTTCAGTCTATTAAGCTGGTTTGGCTGGCTGATTCTGAAATTGTTTGCTTCTTTTATTGGTGCATTCTTTGTCGTGCACTTCCTGAAAAAAATCCGTTATTTTTATGTTCGCTTTCAGTCCTTTGTAATGAAATTTGTGGGCTGGTTGATTGCTTTTATCCTGATCTGGGGCGGACTGAGCTACTGGCAGCACGACCTGAATGGTGATCATGATGATGCATATCAAAAGGCGGTATATTACGACAGCAATATCAATGACAGTGATATTGCCCGTTATTTAGTGGATGCGGAAGATATTAAAGCACCGGTGAAGTCCTATTTGCTTGCGCAGACCGCTTTATTGCATGAACCAGCCGATTTATCGGCCGCCCGACCGCATGTACTGCGACTAATTGAGGCGGAGAAAAGCGACAATCAGTTTGATCAATATGGTTTTAAGGCAGAGCAGCTGTGGACCATGCAACAGCAGGTATACGGCAAGGCCCTGACACCGGCAGCTGAATCGGTCAGTACCCAGGTACAACAAGCCAATCAGTTGACTGATATTGTTCAGGTAGTCATCAGTATTATATTGGCCGTATCTGTAGTGATGAGTTTGATTTTCTTTGCATTGGCCAATGCCATTAAAAAACGTTCATTGCGGATTGAACAACGCTTGAACTAAATGAATAAAGCTCCAGTCATAGAGCTTTTCTTTTTATTGTTTTCCCTCGTGGGGAGTAAAGGAAATATGGTTGTTTAATGAAATAGCTATATGCCAATGTATTGAAATCATATTAAAAATTATTTAATAATCTGAAAAAACGATCATTTGTATAAAAACAAACTGTTTTACCTGTGTTTTGATTTATCCTATTATTCTTTCATCGAATAAATTATTACTCCTTTGGAGACGTTAGCAATGTTAGATCAAAATACAGCAGCCCAATTAAAAACCCTTTTAGAACGCCTTGAAGGACCAATCGAACTGGTAGCCACTTTAG
>NZ_PQLP01000056.1:0-15306 GCF_002918965.1 Acinetobacter sp. ACNIH3
AAAAAGGCACATGCGAAAATATGAATGGTTTAATTAGGCAATATTTACCTAAAGGGATTGATTTAAATCAGGCAGATCAGCATTATTTAAATCAAGTTGCCATGTCACTGAATACTCGTCCTAGAAAAGCGTTAGATTGGCTTACACCATTAGAGAAATTTGCTCAGCTTGTTGATTATCATAAGACTTTTCAAACTGTCGCACCTCATGTTTGAATTCGCCATGAATTGGTTTGATATAAAAACCAAGCAATTATGTACCCGAACAATTGTAAAATGCGTAAAGGTAATATAGCTAAAAAAGTTAGTAGAAAATACATATTTTAAAAAAGACTCTTTAATAAGCGAGTTTAATCGTGAAAATTATATAAGCGCCTAAAAATCTGACTCTTCATCAAAAATAGCAAAGCAACTTAATGGTTAATATAAAATATTGTGAAAAATAGTTTAAAAAAATTTATCTATATTTTCATACTGAAAGGATAAGATTTTTTATACTCAAAGCCCTAGTTAAAACTATAATGAATCGCTAAGATCATGATAAAAAAGCCCTGCACAGAGCAGGGCTTATCACATCAGTCGCTAAATATTACTTAGCTTCTTCAGCTTTTGGTTTTTCACGTAAGCGAATACCCAAATCACGCAATTGATTTGATTCAACTGGTGCAGGTGCTTGTGTCAATGGACATTCAGCAGTCTTGGTTTTCGGGAATGCAATCACGTCACGGATAGATGATGCACCGGTCATTAACATCACCAAACGGTCAAGACCGAATGCCAGACCACCGTGCGGAGGTGCGCCATAGCGTAATGCATTTAACAAGAAGCTGAATTTCTCTTCTGCTTCTTCTTCACCAATACCAAGTGCTTCGAAGATCGCTTTTTGCATTTCAAGGTTATGAATACGTAAAGAACCACCGCCGATTTCAGTACCATTCAATACCATGTCATAAGCAACTGAAAGCGCAGCACCCGGATTGTTCTTCACTTCTTCAACGCTTGATTTTGGCAGCGTGAATGGGTGATGCACAGAAGTCCATTTGCCATCATCAGTTTCTTCGAACATCGGGAAGTCAACTACCCAAAGCGGTGCCCACTCGCAAGTTGCAAGTTTCATGTCATGACCGACTTTGATACGTAAAGCACCCATCGCATCATTAACAACTTTGGCTTTGTCCGCACCAAAGAACACGATGTCGCCATTTTCAGCGCCAACACGTTTCAATAGATCCAGCACGATTGGCTCGATGAATTTCACGATTGGAGACTGAAGACCTTCGATGCCTTTTTCAAGTTCGTTGACTTTGATATACGCCAAACCTTTCGCGCCATAGATGCCTACAAATTTAGTGTATTCATCAATCTGGCTACGTGGTAATGAACCTGCACCCGGTACGCGAAGCGCAACGATACGGCCTTTAGGATCTTTAGCAGGACCTGCGAATACTTTGAACTCAACGTCTTGCATCATGTCTGCAACGTCAACCAGTTTCAAAGGAATACGCATATCCGGTTTATCAGATGCATAGTCACGCATGGCATCTGCATAAGTCATACGTGGGAATTTGTCGAATTCAACGTTTAGAAGTTCTTTGAACATCTTCACGGTTAATGTTTCCATCAAATCCATGATGTCATCGTCACTCATGAACGATGTTTCAACGTCGATCTGGGTGAATTCAGGCTGACGGTCAGCACGCAAGTCTTCGTCACGGAAACATTTTGCGATTTGGTAGTAACGATCGATACCACCCACCATCAACAACTGTTTGAATAACTGTGGTGATTGTGGCAGGGCATAGAAGCTACCGTTAGAAACACGACTTGGTACTAGATAGTCACGTGCACCTTCAGGCGTAGCACGAGTTAAGATCGGAGTTTCAACGTCTAGGAAGCCATTGTCTTCGAAGTAGTTACGAATCAGGTTAGTCAGTTTAGAACGGAAACGTAAACGGTCTAACATTTCAGGGCGACGGATGTCCAGGAAACGGTACTTTAAACGTACTTCTTCAGAAATGTTGGTATTTTCGTCATTCAATGGGAATGGCGGAGTTTCTGACGCAGCAAGAACTTCAATTTCTTTACCCAGAACTTCGATTTGACCGCTGGTGATATTTGCGTTTTCAGTTCCTGCATAACGACGACGTACGCGGCCTGTAATTTTTAATACAAATTCTGAACGTGATTTGTCGGCAGTTGCGAATGCTTCAGGAGTATCTGGGTCAATAACCACTTGAACAAGACCGTCACGGTCACGCATGTCAAGGAAGATTACACCACCGTGGTCACGGCGACGGTGAACCCAACCGCATAATGTTACGGTTTGGTCAATTTGAGCTTCGGTTAATGAACCGCAGTAATGAGTTCGCATCATAGCGTTAAAAATCCAACTATATGGTTTAAGGTCAGCGAATACGTAAACAGCGTACCGCTTTTCGTAAAGGTAGGATTATGCCTCTTTGGGCATGTAGTCACAAGAACTTGGGTCAAAAACAATATCACTTTAAAGTAAATAGAAGAAAAGCCAGCGCTTTGTCTATCCCATCCTACTACCTCTGTCTAAAAATAAAAACAATAAACAGCCCAGACTAAAGGTAATCAGAAAGCCTTGGCTAAATTCATTAATAGATCGTCCAGTAAAATAATAGAGATCCGATTGCCAGACGTCTGTAGGAATATAGCGTGCATAATCCCAGACTGAAAACAGAGCGGTTAATATAGAAAAGAAAAATAAGCCCCAGGCAAATGACTTGATTTTTAGGCTGACTGCGAGATATTGGCGATGCTTTTTATAGTAGTGCACACTCATCCACAATATAAAAGGTAAGGCTAGAAAAGATGTGCCAATCTGTAAAATCCGGTGCAGCGGATAACTTTGTCCAAATAACTGAAACTGTTGCGCTAAGATTTCATGGAAGGCAAAAGTCCGAAAATCGACGTGGGTCAGACCATCCCAGATTAAATGAGTGGCTGTGCCGATGATCAGTGCCAGACACATCGCCAAGATAAATCTTAAAGCTGAAAGGATGCTGTAAATATCTAAATCATGATAAATACCGATGAAACGGTAAATTACTGGCCGGTAAACCAGATACCAGATGCTACAGAAAGCCAGCCCAATCCAGAGGTCTGGATGAATCAGCGAAGACCATAAATGCGTGATATTTGAATTGCTCGAAGTAAAGAGTCGATGTAAATCGGGCACCATACAGCCAATCGCCATCGCAGCAATCGGTAGCCGATTACCGCTTAAACGTGAAATAGGTGGAGCAAGCACAGCATGCGATAAGGTAAAGGGCATAAAAATAATGTTTTAATGTAATAAAAAAATATTCAAAAAGCATTCTAATAAAATATATCACTGGTTATCGTAAACGATTGCAAAAATAATGAAATGTTATATTATAACATTATTCTATTTTAGTCATTTTGAGCTTGGGTCATGTCTTTTCATAAGAATTTAATAACAGTCTCTATTTTTGCGGTTATTACACCATCAGCATTCGCACAACAAGAAGAAGCGACAGTAGCTGTACAAACGCTGGAAACCATCCAGGTTCAGGCCCATCCATTGATACAAACCGCAGCAGATTTTGCGGTTGCGGATCATGTGGTGGATCAAAAAGCATTATCTGAGCGTGCGACGACCATTGGTGATGCACTGGCAGATGAATTGGGTGTCTATTCAAATCAGTTTGGTACAGGTGCAAGTCGTCCGGTCATTCGAGGTCAGGATGGCCCACGTGTGAAAGTGTTGCAGCATGCTTCAGAAACTGCTGATGTTTCGACCTTGTCTCCGGATCATGCTGTCACCGTCGATCCGATTCTGGCGAAGCAGGTAGAAGTGATTCGCGGTCCATCTACATTACTTTACGGTGCCGGTACAGTCGGTGGGTTGGTGAATGTCACCGATCAAAAAATTCCGACCCAGATGCCTGAAGATGGTCTGGAAGGTACAGTCGGCCTGCGTTATAACTCAGGTAGTGACGAAAAGTTAGCAAGTGCTGGTGTGACAGCGAGTATTGGTGAAAATTTTGCTTTGCGTGTAGAAGGCTCAAAGCGTAAAGCCAATGATTATATTGCCCCGGATTATGTGGTCGAAGAGCCGCATGGAGATCACTCCCACTTTCATAAAGAACGCCGTGTAGGCAATACCTTTGCCGAAGGGCAAACGGTGAATATTGGCGGTTCATGGATTCATGACCGAGGTTTTGTCGGTCTGTCCTATAGTAACCGTCAGGATCAGTATGGCTTGCCCGGTCATAGTCATGAATATCATGGTTGTGAAATTCATGGAGATCATTTTCACTGCCCAAAACCAGATGAAGATGAGCACGATCATGAAGAAACAGCTGGACCTTGGGTGGATTTAAAATCCGAGCGTTATGAGGTGCGTACCGAACTGGAGCAACCATTTACCGGTGTGGAAAAACTGCGAGCGCATGCCAGCTTTACTGACTATGAACATGATGAGCTTGAAGAAAGCGAAGTGATCAGTAATTTTAAAAGTAAGGGCTATGACGGTCGTTTAGAGCTGGTGCATGTACCAGTTGCAGGCTGGGAAGGGGTAGTTGGAACCCAGCTTTCACAGCAGAAAATTAATTTGTCCGCTCCAGAATCCCATGGCCATGACGAGCATGATGATGAAGGACATGAGCATGATCATAGTGAACATGCTGGTCATAATCATGAGGTGTTCATGCCAGACACCAAAACCCAGAAATACAGCTTATTTGCTTTGGAACATAAACAGTTCGGCGATGTGCATGTCGAGTTGGGCGCACGCGTTGAACATCAAAAAGTGAAAGTAGATTCGGAGCAGAAAGATTATTCAGGCACTGGCGTATCTGCATCTGCTGCGGCCAACTGGAAATTTGCACCAAACTACAAGCTTTCTGTGGTGGGATCACATCAGCAGCGTTTGCCTTTGGCCCAAGAGCTGTACGCGGATGGCCTGCATTTTGCCACCAATACGTATGAACTCGGTAACCCTGACCTCGATAAAGAAACTTCAAATAATCTTGAATTGGGTCTGCATTATGAAGGTGATCAACTGGATTACCATGTGCATGTGTATCACAACTGGTTCGATGATTATATTTATGGCGAAACAATAGCGCAGAAAGGTAATTTACGCGGTGTGCAGTATACCCAAGACAAAGCCAGATTCTATGGGACTGAGGCACAGGCAGGTTACCAGATCAATGACATGTATAAAGTCAGTGTTTTTGGTGACTATGTGCGTGGCAAGATTGAAGGTGAAAATGCACCACGTGTACCCGCGGGCCGCTTAGGAACCAAAGTCGAAGCAGACTTTGCCGATGGCTGGTCAGGTCTGGCTGAATATTATCATGTCTTTAATCAGGACAAGATTGCCAGTTATGAAAATGAAACCCAGGGCTACAATATGGTGAATGTTGGCTTAAGTTATGCCAATAGCATTGCAGATAAAAATGCTTACCGGGTTTATTTCAAAGCCAACAATCTGCTTGATGATCAGGTGTATTCACATACTTCATTCCTGTCCAATATTCCGCAAGTCGGTCGCAACTTTACTGTCGGCGTGCAGTATGATTTCTAACAGGTCTACGAAAATAATCGACCAAATCATCTAGATCTCACTGAAATCTACTTGAAAAATCATAAGATAAAACCTAGCCTGAGTATATTGGGTTAGGTTTTTTCTTATGCGTATCTTTCAACGAATTCACAATAAATTGAACTGGTCGAATCGCCGTTATGCGACTTTGATCATTAGTATGCTGGCCGTGGGTTATCTGGCTTCAGCGATCTACCACACGTATAAGCCTTTGCCGGAAGGTCTGAATTATACGGGCAAGCTGCGTCATGCCGAAGTCAAGTTTCTGGCTGATCAGACTTATCTGGATGCACAAGGCAAGCAGCAGCTAGATCATCGCATTTTTAATGAAATGCTGAACATGATTGAAGAAGCCAAATCGCTGATCGTGCTTGATATGTTTTTATTTAATCAGCAAACTGGGGCATCTACGCAGGAACATCAGGCATTAAGTCAACAACTGACGGATGCTTTAATCAGTAAACGTCTGTTGCAACCTGAAGTCGAAATCAAATTTATTACCGATCCGATCAATTCGGTCTATGGCGGAATTCGATCCGAGCAGTATCGAGCCCTACGTCAGCACGGTGTTGATGTGATTGAAACCAATCTGATGCCATTGCGGGCTTCCAATCCAAGCTGGTCCGGCTTCTGGTATATCTGTTGCCAGGGCATTGGCAATAATCCGGAAAAGGGCTGGTTGCCGAATCCATTTGGAACAGAAAAAATTACCCTGCGCAGTTATTTTGAGCTGTTTAACTTTAAAGCCAATCATCGCAAAACTATGGTGGTGGATACCGATCAAGGCTGGAAAGCACTGGTCACATCCATGAACCCGCATGATGGCAGTTCGCGGCATTCCAATATTGGTTTATTGGTCTGGGGTAGCACCGCTGTGGATATCCTGAAAACAGAGCAATCTGTCGGCATGATGTCACAAGCCAATATGCCTGCCATTGTCGCCGGGGATTTTCAGGCAGACAGCAGCCAGCCACAAGTTCAGGTGCTGACTGAAAAAGCTATTTATGATGCGATTCTGAATCTCATTCAGACAGCCAAAGCAAATGAGCAGATTGATCTGGCGATGTTTTATTTATCTGAGCGCAAAATTATTAAAAGTCTGATTGCGGCACATGAACGTGGTGTCAAAGTCCGGGTTTTACTCGATCCAAATAAAGATGCTTTTGGCCGTGAGAAAAACGGGATTCCAAACCGGCAAGTGGCTTGGGAACTGCATAAAGCAGATATTGATGTGCGCTGGTGCCGTACTCAAGGAGAGCAATGTCATAGTAAAATACTGATGAAGCGCAATGCTCAGCAAGCTGAAATGATTTTAGGCTCGGCTAATTTTACCGTACGGAATCTGAAAAACTATAATCTGGAAACCAATATGCGTGTGCTAGGTCAGCCTCAGGCCGAAGTGTTCAAGGATGCCCAGCAATATTTTGACGGTGCATGGTCAAATCTGAATGGTCGTGCCATGAGCGTGGACTATACGCAATATGCAGAAGATTCGTTCTTTAAATACTGGCTATACCGTTTTATGGAATGGAGTGGCTGGTCGACGTTCTAGATGAGAAATCAAAAGGAAGTCGAGATGACTTCCTTTTTTTATCGAATAATAATGGATTAGCTAAACTCACCAGTTGAGCGTTCTTTGGCCCATTCACGCAGGACAAATTTTTGCAGCTTGCCAGTCGAAGTTTTTGGAATCTCAGTAATCACCACATCTTTTGGCACTTTGAAACGCGCCAAATGTTCACGACAAAATTCAATAATTTCTTCTGGTGTAACTTCGAAGCCCTGTTTGAGTTCAATAAAGGCACACGGCACTTCCTGCCAGCGTGGATCTGGTTTGGCGACTACCGCTGCAGTCAGAATCGCAGGGTGCTGATACAGCACTTCCTCTACTTCTAGCGAAGAAATATTTTCACCACCAGAAATGATGACATCTTTAGAGCGGTCAGTGATTTTGGCATAACCGTCTGGCTGGCAAACAGCGAGGTCACCGGTATGGAACCAGCCACCGGCAAAGGCTTCTGCCGTAGCTTCCGGATTTTTCAGATAACCTTTCATGACGATGTTACCGCGGAACATGATCTCGCCCAGCGTTTTACCATCATGTGGCACTTCCTGCATGGTTTCAGGATCAAGCACTTTCATACCATCCTGCAATGGATATGGTACACCTTGACGTGAGTGCAACTGGGCCTGTTCCTGGATGGTGAGATCGGACCAGCCAGCTTGAGATGCACATAGGGCAGAAGGACCATATGTCTCGGTTAAACCATAGACGTGGGTTACATTGATACCAATATTGCGCATACCTTCAATGATGGCTGCTGGAGGCGCAGCACCTGCCACCATAACTTCTACACGGTGATCAAATTTGGTTCTTTTCTCTTCCGGTGTATTGATGAGCATCGACAGGACAATTGGTGCACCACAGAAATAATCGACTTTATGTGTGGCAATCAGCTGAAAGATCAGTTCAGGATCAACTTTGCGTAAGCAGACATTGGTTCCGCCGTTGGCCGCCATGGTCCAGGCAAAACACCAGCCATTACAGTGGAATAATGGCAGGGTCCAGAGATAGGTTGCACGTGGCATCATGCCACAGGCAATAATGTTGCTGGCTGCATTAATATACGCACCGCGATGATGATAAACCACGCCTTTTGGGTTGCCAGTTGTACCTGAAGTATAGTTCAGGCTGATTGCGTCCCATTCATCTTGTGGCAAGTGCCATTCAAAATTGGCATCGCCTTGAGCCAGCCAGCTTTCATATTCAATCTGGCCAATACGATCAGCAGCTTCTTCATAGTTCTCATCTGCTACATCGATGATATAAATATCCTGCTTGATCAGTGCCAGCGCTTCCTGCGCCACAGCAGTAAATTCAGGATCGACAAGTAGAACTTTAGTTTCCGCATGTTCTAGCATAAAAGCCAAAGTCTTGGCATCTAAACGGGTATTTAAGGTATTCAGTACAGCACCTGCCATCGGAACAGCAAAGTGCGCCTCAATCATGGCTGGGACGTTAGGTAAAAGGACAGATACGGTATCATTTTTGCCTACACCAAGCTGTTGCAACTGGTGAGCGAACCGACGACAGCGCTGATAAGTGTCACGCCAGGTAATTTCACGCTGGCCATGAATAATGGCATTCTGGTTGGGATAGATATAGGCCGCACGTTCTAGATAGCGTAAAGGTGAAAGCGCTACAAAGTTTGCTGGTGTGCGTGGTAATTCATCATATGCACTGCCCATTGTTCTACTCCCTGAATAAATAATTATTATTTAATTACTCTAAATCTAGCAATTTTTAGTGATTGTGACATTTATGCTTTAGTCGAGCGTGAATGAAAGATCAAGCTTTTAATATCTATATTTTTGTTTTTATTGAACTTTGATGGATAAAATGAACTGTTACTTTACATGTCTGTCACTATAATAAACAGAATAAAGTTGGGTTAAATAGAATCCGGTGTGAAATTTAGCTTCAAAGACCCGCGCAAATAGATAAAATGACTGGCTTTTATTTTTGTGGATTAGTGACTAATAAAATCAAATTATTTTGCAAGTATTTATAAAAAAACGAGTTTTACAAATTTACATAGACTTTAAAATTGACTTGTTTCTCTAAATGACTGCATGATGATTTCTAAATAAAAAGATATTCATAACAACAAAAATAAGAGCAATTATGTCCGGGTTTTATTGACTTAAAACCGGGTAAAAGGAAGCCGCTATGGAGATAGCACGTGCAGAGATGTGGGCCAACTGGTCAGGTTCCCAGCGATCCAGTCCCAGTATTTTTCATCCTTACAGCATTGAGATGCTGCAGGGGCTTGTGCGTGTCTATCCAAAATTACGTGTTGTGGGTGCAAGCCATTCCTTTAGTGCCTTGGCAAAAACCAGCGACGTGCTGGTTTGCCTAGATCAGCTTAAAGGGATGTGTGACTATGATCGAGAACAGTGTCGCAGTACCTTTTGGGCCGGGACCCGTTTGTATGATGTGGGTGAGAAGCTGGCCACCATTGATCAGGCATTGGCAAACCAAGGGGATATCGACCGGCAAAGTCTGGCAGGTGCCATTGCTACAGGTACGCATGGAACCGGGGTGGAGTTACCTTGTCTTTCTGCTCTGGTTTCTGAATTTGAATTGCTGACTGCGGACGGTCACTTGCTATGCTGTAACTCTGAGCAGAATGCAGATATCTTTGCTGCAGGACGGGTGGCATGTGGCAGTCTGGGCATTATGACCCGTATCCAGCTACAAAACCGGCCCATGTACAGGTTGCAGGAGCAGATTCGACTTTGCTCACTCACCGATCTATATGCAAGCATCGATAAATGGAAGCATCAGCACCGGCATATAGAGTTCTGGGCCTTTACCCATAGCGATAATGTCATTCTAAAAAGTCTGGATGAAACCCAGGAAGAAGCACAGGCAAGACCGGATGGTTGGCTGGATGAGGACTTCATGTTGAACATGTGCTGTGAGCTGAATCGAATTTGGCCAGGACTGAATCCCTGGTTACAGCGTCTGTTAAATATAGCGATCCGGCCATCGAAAGCAGTGGACTGGTCCAGCCGTATTTTTCCTAGTGTACGTAATACCCGTTTTAATGAAATGGAATATCAGCTGCCGGTGAAACAGGGACTGGCCTGTTTTGAGGAGGTTATGGAAATACTACAGCAACAGAAAGCGCCGGTATTTTTTCCAATTGAATTTCGTTATGTACGTGGGGACGATATCTGGCTAAGTCCATTTTATCAACAAGATTCAGTTTCGATCTCCGTACATCAATTTTACAAACAGGATTATCAGGTGATTTTTGATCTGGTAGAACCGATTTTCAGAAAATACGGAGGACGCCCGCACTGGGGCAAGCTGCATTCGCTGGAAGCCCGACAGCTTTGTGAACTCTATCCGAAATGGGATGAGTTTATGCAGTTACGAAAATCCCTTGATCCACAGGATAAATGGCTCAATCCTTATCTGGAGCGCCTGTTCATTCCATCTTGAATGAGCTGAGGAGGAATACAGTATGCTATATCTTGACTACTTTCAGGAACTCCAGAAAACTCTGCATGAGCAAGGAAATGGACAACCTCAATTGATTCTGGATTTGTCTAAGCTGGAACAGAATATTGACTGGTTACAACATAAGATGCCGACCCATCTGAAACCGCGTCTGGTGGTGAAATCATTAGCCAATTCAATATTGCTAAAACGAATTGCTAAAGCCTTTAATACCCAGTCTTTTATGGTGTTCCATCTTCCGCATGCGGTCCATATCCTGCAAGCCTATACGCAGGCAGATATTCTGATGGGCAAGCCAGTGCCTTTGCAATGCCTGAAAAGCTTTACCGAAGATCAGGCTGAGCATCTGCCGAAAGTGCAGTGACTGATTGATTCAGCTGAGCGTCTGAAAAATTATCTGACATATGCCAAGGAGCGGAATCTACAGCTGCGGATCAATCTGGAAATTGATATTGGCCTTCATCGTGGTGGGTTGTCAGATCTAGAGCAGTTTATGCACTGCCTGGCGATTATCAAAAGCCATTCGGAATATCTGAGTTTAAGTGGTCTGATGGGTTACGATGCTCATGTTTCTAAGTTGCCTAGTGCATTATTTCCTCCCATCCAGAGCTATCAGAAATCTCAACAGTGTTATATGAACTTCATGAATGTCATGTGCCAGATGCTGCCTGAGCTGGATCTGTCTGCTCTTTGTCTGAATGGAGCGGGAAGTGGTACCTTGCATCACCACTTTATCCAGACGGTCTGTAATGATGTATCCTTCGGTTCAATGTTGCTCAAGCCAACTGATTTTGATCTGGAAGGCCTAGAGCCCATGCAACCGGCTTTATGGATTGCTGCACCAGTATTGAAAGTGCTGGACCAAATTCAGTTACCTGGATTAGAGCGATTAAAGCGGTTTCAACCGCGGCAACGGGCGGTATGTATTTATGGTGGTTACTGGCGCGGGAAATGTATCTATCCGCCAGGTGCGAAGCCACATTTACTGTATGGACGCAGTAGTAATCAGGAATTGTTGCAGATTCCATCTAGTTGCCGGATTCAGGTCGATGATTATGTATTTTTCCGGCCCGCCCAAAGTGAATCGATTCTGCCACAATTTGCTTCGCTGTATGCTTATGAGCAGGGACAATATCAAAAGTGGGAGAATTTTAGGGAATAACAGGATGGATCATGGTGGCTATCTCCCAAGTCATTCTGAATATCCTGCAAGGGATTGGCAGCAAAGCATGTTTTCAGCCGAGAAAAAAGGATTAACGGTTTATTAAATGGCCCGAGACGTGTAAAATTCTAGGCGATTTTTATTTATCCACCGTTTTTATCTTTTGAGGTTCTCCTCGATCATAATCTCGCGGTGACATGCTCCATTGTACGGGGCATCACTCCTTAAGGATTTCATATGCCAATTATCACTTTGCCAAATGGCGATCAAAAACAGTTTGATCAAGCCGTATCTGTGATGGAAGTTGCTCAAAGCATCGGTCCTGGTCTAGCAAAAAATACTGTTGCAGGTCGTGTGAACGATCGTTTAGTAGACGCTTGTGATCTTATTACTGAAGACGCAACCTTACAGATTATTACGCCGAAAGACGAAGATGGTGTTCATATCATTCGTCACTCTTGCGCACACCTAGTGGGTCATGCTGTTAAGCAATTGTTCCCAGAAGCAAAAATGGTAATTGGTCCAGTCATTGAAGAAGGTTTCTACTATGACATCTGGATGCCACGTCCATTTACTCTAGACGATATGGCAGCGATTGAAGAGCGTATGAAAAAGCTCATCGATCAAGACTACGATGTCATCAAAAAAATGACACCACGTGATGAAGTGATCAAAGAATTCACTGCGCGTGGCGAAGAATACAAACTCCGTCTGATCGAAGACATGCCTGAAGAAACACAAATGGGCTTGTATTACCATCAAGACTATTTGGATATGTGCCGTGGTCCGCACGTTCCAAATACTAAATTCTTAAAATCGTTTAAGCTGACTAAAATCTCGGGTGCTTACTGGCGCGGTGATGCGAAAAATGAACAGTTACAACGTATTTACGGTACAGCGTGGGCGGACAAAAAACAGCTTGCTGCTTATGTAAAACGTATCGAAGAAGCAGAAAAACGTGATCACCGTAAAATCGGTAAAGCGCTAGACTTGTTCCATATGCAGGAAGAAGCACCGGGTATGGTGTTCTGGCATCCGAATGGCTGGACCATTTACCAGGTTCTTGAACAGTACATGCGTAAAGTTCAGCAGGACAATGGCTACGAAGAAATCCGCACACCACAGGTGGTTGATTTCACGTTATGGGAAAAATCAGGCCATGCTGCCAACTATGCAGACAACATGTTTACGACGCATTCTGAAAATCGTAACTATGCGGTGAAGCCAATGAACTGTCCTTGTCACGTACAAGTGTTCAACCAAGGCTTAAAGTCATACCGTGATCTTCCGGTACGTCTGGCAGAATTCGGGTCATGTCACCGTAACGAACCATCAGGTTCTTTACATGGGATTATGCGTGTTCGCGGCTTTACCCAAGATGATGCACATATTTTCTGTACCAAAGAGCAAATCGGTACTGAAGTTGCAGACTTTATCAAATTGACACTCGATGTATACAAAGATTTTGGCTTCGAAGAAGTACAAATGAAGTTGTCAACTCGTCCTGAAAAACGTGTTGGTGATGATACACTTTGGGATATGGCAGAAAAATCTTTGGCAGATGCTTTAGATGCTGCTGGTCTGGAGTGGGAATTGCAGCCAGGTGAGGGTGCGTTCTACGGTCCGAAGATCGAATTCTCATTGAAAGACTGCTTGGGCCGTGTATGGCAATGCGGTACGATTCAATGTGACTTCAACCTTCCAGAACGTCTAGATGCATCTTACGTGACCGAAGACAACGACCGTGATCAGCCAGTAATGTTACATCGTGCAATTCTTGGCAGTTTCGAGCGTTTTATTGGTATACTTATTGAACACTACGCAGGCTTTATGCCACCTTGGTTATCACCAATTCAGGCGTGTGTCATGAATATTACCGATTCTCAAGCCGAGGCTTGTGAGTCAGTCGTCGCAAAACTTAAAGAAAGCGGTATCCGCGCGATTTCCGACTTGAGAAATGAGAAAATCGGCTTTAAGATTCGTGAACGTACTTTAGAGCGTATTCCTTACTTACTGGTACTTGGGGACCGTGAAGTAGAGGAAGGTACGGTAAATGTCCGTACACGCTCAGGAACAAATTTGGGTACCATGTCAATCGATGCTTTCGTTGATCTGGTAAAAACAGCCGTTGCCGAACGCGGCCGGTACATTGTGGAGTAACAGCGATTAAACAGCCTGACCGTAATCAACAGGGCGGTAACAAATCAAACCGTCCTGCGTTGAATGATGAAATTCGTGCGAAAGAAGTCCGTCTTGTAGACGAAAATGGTGAGCAAAAAGGTATAGTAAGCTTAACTGAAGCTTTACGTGCAGCAGAAAGCGTAGAGCTTGATCTTGTAGAGATCGTAGCAAATGCTGAGCCACCTGTTTGTAAAATCATGGACTTTAACAAGCATTTGTTTGATCTTAAACAAAAGCAGAAAGAAGCGAAGAAAAAACAACATCAAGTACAGGTGAAAGAAATCAAGCTACGCCCTGGTACTGATGTAGGTGATTACAACGTAAAACTGCGTGCAATTATCAAGTTCCTTGAAGAAGGCAACAAGGTAAAAATCACGCTTCGTTTCCGTGGTCGTGAGATGGCTCACCAACAGTTGGGTCTGGCTCAATTACAAAAAATTGAAGCTGATGTAGCGGAAATTGGTGTAGTTGAACAGTCTCCAAAAATGGAAGGCCGTCAAATGGGTATGCTGCTTGGTCCTAAAAAGAAAAAGTAAGCACTCATTGAGCGAAAAAAGCCCTGCACTTGCAGGGCTTTTTTATTTTATAGCCATAAAATAGACAGTCTAGTTTCTGCTATCAGTTTAAAGCCTAAAAAATAACTCAACTATGCCGCACATTATTTGTGCCGAAATAATTTTGATCAGGATTACAGTGATAAACATTACAAATATGAGTGAATATGAGTAGAGAAAAGATATATTTTTTAAACTTGGCATAAATTGCTGGATGACTGGCTTATGGCTTTTTTAAATAATCGCGTTGTACCCTATCAGCTGGTCATTTTTGATATAGATGGTACTCTGGTTGATTCCTTTGAACAGTTTATCGAGTTGCTGAATTGCTTTGCCGGTAAATATCGCTATGCATTGATGCATAAAGATCAGGTCGAGCATTTAAGAGCTTTACCACCACGACAGATCCGTCAGGCACTCAATCTGTCAATATTTCAGACCTTTCGCTTAATGTATGACTGTAAACGGGAGATGCGTCGTAGTGGCAAAATGCCAGAATTGTTTGAAGGTATTGCGGATTTGCTTCGCCATCTCAAACAGCAGGGCGTTCGCATGGCAATTGTCACCTCCAATACTCCGAATAATTGCCGAAAGTATCTAGGTGCGGAACTGTTTCAGCTATTTGAGTGGGTCGAAAGCAATGCTTCAATTTATTCGTTGGAGCGTAAAACTTCGGGGTTCAGCCCGAGGATATAAGCGACTGGCGTAAGCCATTAATGCGGTGTTTGCTGTTGCTGAATATAGTGTTTAATAATTCCGATTGGCGCACCTCCGCATGACGC
>NZ_PQLP01000057.1:0-14635 GCF_002918965.1 Acinetobacter sp. ACNIH3
TGTTAGAAACCATTTAAAGTGTCTATATTCTCACCAATAAAAATGTCTAGTTTATGATGGTTTTTACCATCATGGACTGGATATAAATTAGAGATGTTGATCACTATGTCTGACAAGGAAATTCAACGTCTTGCAGTTCTGCAAGACGTTCGAGATCATCGTATTACCCAGGTCCGTGCTGCTGAAATCCTGAATCTTTCCACTCGTCAAATTACCCGGTTATTGCAGAAACTCAATCAAGACGGTGTTTCAGGTCTGGCACATGCCAGTCGTGGTCAACCTGGCCATCATCGCCATGATGAGTTATTAAAATCAAAATGTCTTTCCATTATTTCTGAACATCTGCTGGGCTTTGGACCTACCTTGGCGCATGAGAAGCTCAGCAGCATATTTGACCTGAATATCCCGGTAGAAACGGTTCGGCGCTGGATGATGGCCAATGACCTCTGGATTCCGCGATCCAAGCGCCTTAAACGTCCATATCAGCCACGTTATAACCGGGATTGCTTCGGTGAGCTGATCCAGATTGATGGCTCATATCATGACTGGTTCGAAGGACGCGCTGCTAAGTGCTGTTTATTGGTGTATATCGATGATGCCACTGGAAAGCTGTTGCATCTACGCTTCTGTGAGGCGGAAACCACCTTCGACTATATGCTTTCAACCCGAGCCTACATTGAACAATACGGCAAACCTCTGGCCTTTTATAGCGACAAACATTCGGTATTCAGAGTTAATCAGAAATCCAGGAAAGACAGCCAGATCACGCAATTTGGGCGGATTCTGAACGAGTTAAATATTGATATTATCTTTGCCAACTCACCACAGGCTAAAGGTCGCGTAGAACGCGCGAATAGAACCCTTCAAGACCGTTTGATCAAGGAGATGCGTCTGGAAGGCATCAGTTCAATTGCCGAAGCCAATGCATGGCTACCCTGCTTCATTGAGCACTTCAATCAGAAGTTTGCCAAGTGTGCGAGAAACTCGAAGAATTTACATCGATCTTTAACGGAATCTGATGCTGAGCTGGAGGATATATTCACTTGGCAGGAACCGCGTAAGGTCACGAAGAACCTAACCATCACCTATGACAAGTGTATTTATCTGCTTGAACCGACAGAGCTGAATCATAAGCTTGTTGGGCAATACATTTCATTTCTGGAGTACCCGGATGGTACTGTGGCCCTCATGCATGAAGGACGGAAGATCAACTATAGCGTCTTCAATAAACTGGCTGGACTACAGCAGAATGAAGTGGTTGAGAATAAAAGATTAGGCTCAGTTCTGGCGCATATCCAGCAACAACATGAAGAGTTGGAGAAACAGAATAAACGTTCCCGTCTCAAGAAAAGTATGCCGAGTCGTAAAGCTCAGAAAGCTGTTATTGAACAAAGAAAGTTAAATCCTGTGCTTGACTCTTGTGGTTAAAAACAGGACATTTTAAATGGTTTATCACATAGACATTTTAATTGGTGAATAACAGCGTTATAATTCTCTTGAAAATTCAACGCTGTAGTTTCTAGTTGATAGCCCGAACATCCCTGTTCGGGCTTTTTTTGTGATTTTTCACGTTCCACGCCTATTATTTAAGCAATGTTTCACGACTTTATTCAGTTTTAATAAACATCATCCGGTTTTTTGAGGAGTCATTATTTCATGTGCTTGCACTGAAATTGGCTCATCAAAAAAGTGGAGTCCTGGTTAACCGTAAGGAAGGAAAAAACGACTCAGGAAGCCTCTCTTTTTAGGTGTAGGCTCAATATGTTCTGGAACAGGGATGCGTTTGTTCTCTGGAGTAGTCAATCCGTCATAGTTCGATTCAGTCTGTGGCCGAGAATCTGTTGCTATATCCTGTTCAGATTCATGATCGGTAAACGTAGTCATATTGGCTTTTGGAGTTTCCAGTAAGCGCTGCATGGCCTCAATCTGTTCTTGATAAAACGATTCACGTTCTAATGATTGATTTTCTCTCTGTATTGCCTGATTTAATTGTTTTTCCAGCATGTCAACTTGACGTTTTAGCAAGTCAACTTCTGTTAAGTTATGCCTACTAGTTGATTGACTTTGGTTGACACTAGAATTGCTTTTTTGTGGTTCCCCAAAAACTCTCAAGGCTTCTGAAAAGTCAATTAATCCATCCGATCCTTTTGATAAATTTCCTTTCTTTATATGGGCATATACAGCTTGTCTTGAATATCCATATAATTTCGCTAGTTCTGAAACTGACAGTTTTTTCATTATGTAAACCAGTTTTCAAATAGTGTTAATAGTTGATTGTTAACTTTACTATGTCAATTGACATCATTCATTGAAAGCCGACTTTTCGAAGTAATGGCATAAATTCTTTTAATTTATTTGGCTCTTGCAGCATGGTTACAATCCGAGCAGCAAACTGTTCATAGCTTTCATTACCTTGTGAAAGTTTAGCCATCTCAGGAAGTTCTGATAATTTACTAGCAAATAAATATCGTTGTGCATCAGTCAAATTGATTTTTAGCTCTTTGTCCTGACTAATGTCATTGGCTGTATTTGTTGCTGACTTTTTCTGTTTGAAGCTAAATGAAAAGCCCGTAATGGATCTGCCGGTTTTATGTTGTTCAACTTTGACATTAATATCGGTATGTTCATTTACTTGCTTTAATGCAATGTCTAAAACATATTTCTTAAAATCGTACATCCTTTTGTATTCAGTCTCGAGTACACCTATTTTTTGTCTGAAATCGTAGATAGTTATAAGAGGCGTTTTTCCGGTACTACGCCACGCAATCAATATTTCATATAAGCGAACAGCATAAGCACTCGTTAAATTGCTTATTTGCTGTATCTCATACTTTGTAAATTGTTCTTCTAATCGAGTTATTAAAGGCACAATAGCTGGAGCAAAAATAAGTCTAACGACAGCCTCATTATCAATATAAGCAACCTCGCTTACCCATCTTGACTTGTGATTAATGACATTACCTTTTTCACTAAGACTTTGATAACTGAATTGTCTTGCAAATAGGTCATCGCAAGCATCTTTTAAGGCTTGATAAGCAGTATTTCGATGTACACCAAATTGATTGATATAACTTTCAGCATGAACTGTTAATGGATCATTAGCATTTATCCCTTTACCTGATTCCCTGGCTTCAACGATAGCTAAAAGAATTAATCGTTGTTCTACTAGATCAAGGTTATAACTAGCATTAATTAAAGCGTTATCTTTGACAATTAGTTCGGTTTTCATATGAAAAATTTATATTTTTAAGTCAATAAGACGAGGTTATATTATCAACTCGCTTAATGCAAGGTAAACCTCGTTTTAATGCAAGGTAAACCTCGTTTTAATGCAAGGTAAACCTCGTTTTAATGCAAGGTAAACCTCGTTTTATAATCTCTCAAAGCCTTATAAATTCAGGTTTACAGGCTATCTAAAAGCATTTAAAAGCTTAAAAATAATTAAAAGCATATTTCATGAAAAATTGCCCTTGGTTTTCGCTCCGCTCAAACTCTATTGAATCTCGCTTTCGCTCGATTCGTCGGGGCAATTTTTGGTTCACGTTTTCGTGACTTTTAGAAAAAGCAAAAGCAACTCGGAATTCGCTTCGCTCATCAGCTTTTTTTTCTCGCTACGCTCGGTTTAGGAATCCAACTTGGAAAGTTCGCACCCATACGGGATGCTCTGCCATGCAGGTGATTGATGGATAGGGAGCTTGTAATCAGGGAAAGGGATGGGCAAATTTTCTCAGTTCGCTCGTAGACACTCGCTCTGTTTAGCGACTCATGCCACGAGATTTCATTTTAGGAGCTTGTTGCTGTGCTTTGAGCTGTTGTTCTTGTCTGAGTTTCATCTGTTGTTCTGCTTTGATCTCATCCACACATTTTTTAATGACTTGATAGGATGGGTATAGAGTCTGGTATTGCTTGGCTTTGGCCGGATGTTGTTGTTGGTAGTGCTTCCAGGCATGTTCTTTGAATTTTTCATTTTCCAATAAATCCTTCACACCATGTTTTTTCTGGTGTTCATGCTGACCTTTCAGCTTTTTGTGTTCCTGGTAGATCTCATCACGTTGGGCTTCCCAGGCTTTTTTTCCAAACAGTAAGGGTTTGTTCTGGGTTAATTCGTTGTGTTGATCCACCAGGCTTTGCAATTTGTCATGACTTTGCTTGAGTCCGCTTTTCACGATCTCCTGGGCAAGGTGCTGATTGAACTCGTTTTGATGTTTGTGGTGCTTGGTCAGGTTTATTTCGGCTTGTTTGAGATTGCGCTGCATAAAATCCAGGTCTAGATTCGCGTCTTTTGCGCTGATTTCGCGATTTAGCACTTTACCAAGGGTTTCCCTCTGTTTTTCCTCAAATAGGGCTTTTTCGTCAATTGGTGACGTTTTAGCGCTATTTTTGATTTGGGTCTGCTGTTCAGTTTTCAGTGTGCTGAGTTTTATCTCATTTTCAGCAATCAGCAGATCCATATTTTTGCCGTATTGCAGCTGCGCCTGATTTCTCTGTTTGATTTCATCATTACTACGGCTGATTTCGGTCTCAATCCCTTTTCGGCGCAGTTCGGTGACTTTCGGTCCTTCGTGCAGGGTGGCTTCCAGGCCATTCTCCTGGTCTTTGTAGCTGCGGTGGTCGACTCGGGCGGTGTATCCGGCTAGATCCAGGTGCATATTGCAGATATCGGCAAAGTGTTCGCGCCAGTGTTCGATTTCTCCACTGTGTTTCTGATCGAGTTCCCGGGTTTTCTCTGTAAAACCTTCTGGCGTAAGTTTACGTGTGCTCATTAGGATATGGGCGTGATAATTGCGCTCATCACTGCCGGATCCGGTATGCGGTGCATGAATACAGGCATCGACTGCTACCTGATGTCTTTCCACGATGCTGGCACATAATTCTTCGAGCATGGCCAGACGTTGTTCCTGGTTCAGTTCACTTGGAAAGGCAATTTCAAATTCCCTGGCGACTGTCGAGTTTTTTCGGGTTTCCCGTTGTTCAACTTCGTTCCAGAGTTTTTCTCGATTCTTTAAATGCTCTGGTGCGCCTTCGGGTAAATAAATTTCTTTGTATTCCACACCGGTTTTTCGGCTGTAGTCATGTTCTCGGCCTTCACGTTCACAATAGATCTTTTCACCTGCCCGATAGGCAATCGCAGCAGTGGCGGAACGTCCTGCTGATCGTGCTACGGTTTTGACTGAAAAGTGGTAAATCGCCATGCCTGTTTTTCGCTTTTAAATTTTCACGTAGTGAAATACAACCGTGAATACGGTTGTCGGGGTATTGGGGAGACCCCAATCGTACTTGCAAACGAAGTTTGCATAAGTGCGCTCTTCGAGGAAAACATTACTATACATATAGCACCTTGAATGCATATTCAAGTGCGCTTATGTTAGGGATGGTTTCCCAGGATGATGGTATTGGATTAATGAGCGTTACTGAAACACTAGACAGCAAAATTAAAGCCCAGGAAGAAAAGCTGAAACAGCTCAAAGCTCAAAGACAGGCAGCACTAGCAAGAGAACGAGTCAAAGAGAAAGAACAGGCTCGAAAGGATGATACTAGACGCAAAATTTTAATTGGATCCTGTATGCTAAAAATCACTGAAGATGATGAACAAGCCAGAGCTAAACTAATTGCTCAGATGGATAAGTATTTAACGGATGAGCGTGACCGAAAGCTTTTTAATCTATAAATTTTGAGAGATGAGTAGTGGAAGATCCAACACTTAATGAGTTAATACGTAATACAGAATTATTCTTTGAACATCACTGGAATGTAGGTCTATTAGGAAAGCCTCCTGAATGGTCACCAGTACATTTTAATTTTGGAAAAATTCCTAATTACGATAAACAAGGTGTATATGCGTTTATCAAAGGAGATTTAGTGACTTATATCGGTGTTGGGACTTCTAGAGGTGCTGGCCGTTATCGTGGTAATGGCTTAAGCGCCAGGGTAATGAAATATTGCCGATGGAATGAAGATAAAACTGAATATATTGCGATAGATCCAAGACTGAAAGATGCTGGATCCATCATTACAATAGGCTTTGAACGTGATACGGCTTATTTAGCAAATGCCTTAGAAGTTTTTCTTATCTCTAAAATCCAACCTGTCCACAATGTGGTTAAAGTTGGTATGTAATTTCGAATAAGAGATCTTATATTAAATAAAAGCTTGAATTTAACAGGTAATTCTATAGGTCTTATAGTTTTGTTTAGACGAGCGTAATCGGTCCACTCGGGCATGAAGCATGTTACAATGCGCTAAAGCGCATTGTAACATGCTTCATGCCCGATGTAAAATTCTTTTAAAATCAATAACTTAGACTGTTTTTATGTGGTTGTAAGGTTAGATTATCTTACTAGAGTATCATTATTTATAACTAAGATTATAATAAACATTAAGTAAATTATAGGCATACATTGTTTTATAGCTACTTATAATGAAAAAAGCCTTTCACGTTAGCAAAAGGCTTTTTCCGAATCTTAACGCTTGGGAGGGAAGATCAAAGATCCGCAGTCTCTCAAACTTACAAGCACATAGTAGGGTATAAGCGGTGGAATTGTCAAATTCAGCATTGTTACAAATAGAGAAAACGCTATCTATACCACGTCTTTCAAAGTATGAGTATTTCTATAAGAATAGAAATGAGCCTTATAAAAAACAAGATGTTATGAAGCTTTATGAAAGAAATTTAATTATTTCCAATAGATTTTTTTACTTACTAAATTACTTCGAAATTGTTCTTAGAAATGCAGTTGTAGAAGCTATAGAAATAGCGTTTAACTGTAATTCAACTAATAGTTGGCATATTAATCCTGGCTTTATTCGAAGTTTGAGTAGCAAAGGTCGACACAGCCCTAAAAGCATGTTCGATGAAGTTCAACGAAAGTTTCCTTCTTCTCCTAGTAAGATGATTCCAGAGTTTAAATTTGTATTTTGGCAAAAGATGTTCATGTCTAATTATGAGGATCGTATTTGGAAAAGTTGTTTAACTCAGGTCTTTCCAAATGTACTAACGGAAAATAGGCAAACTTTTTATGATTGGATTGATCAATTACGAGAACTAAGAAATAGAATTGCTCATCATGAGCCTATTATTTTTAACAGATCATTAGAAAATGATTTAAAAGTATTAATGATTTTTATTCACTGTCGTTGTGAATATACTTTTACTTTACTAGAGCCATTTGCACTTGAATTAGAAAATTTAATTAGAAATAAGTAATTATCTTTTTAATATTTTAGAAATAAAAAACCCCGGCATCCTGCCGGGGTTTTTCGTATTGGTTCGCTCGGTATAACTCCTGTCGTACCTTACAGTCCTTGTGCTTATCTCTTGTTATTCTTCTCTGGAGCATCCTGCTCTCTATGTCTCCATCATAGGAAATTTCCAGTATATGGAATAGCCGCAAAGGACCGAGTTTCATGTGCGCCAGGGCGTACAAAATAGCCTAAATTTTATCCCCAGCAATTGGGGATAGTTTTGGAACCTGAATCCGCATGAAATGGGCACTGATTGCCAAATTGATCATTTATTAATCGATTTTCTTGGCAAAATGTTACAGATTTGCTTAAAAACTCACCAACTTATTACAAAAGCCAATTTCTGGTGGTTTCTTAGTCATAACTAAAATTTTAAGTTATTGATATTTAAATTAATATACAAGTGTATTGCGTATAACGGCCATTATGTTAAATAGCATAAAAAGGGACCTCAGATTTGGGTCCCTTTTATCTAAATTATTTGTATGCTTGGATAGATTTTAGAATCTCCTGTCTGGCTTCTTCTACATTGCCCCAACCATTAAATTTCATCCATTTACCTTTTTCCAAGTCTTTATAATGTTCAAAGAAATGTTTCATTTGATCTAATTGAAGCTGAGGGAGGTCGCTCAGATCTTCAACATTGTTATATAGAGGTGTGAGCTTAGAATGAGGTACAGCAATGATCTTTGCATCAATACCGGCTTCATCTTCCATATACATGACTCCGACAGGTCTGCTGCGAATTACTGATCCTACAGCAACCGCATGGGGAGCTATTACAAATACATCTAAGGGATCACCATCCTCGCTTAATGTTTGAGGAATATAACCGTAATTGTACGGATATGACATTGCTGTACTTAGAAAGCGATCAACCAATAAAGCATCATATTCTTTATTCACTTCATACTTGATGGGTTTAGCATTTGCCGGGATTTCGATGATGCTATTAAAGTCATCTGGTGGATTAGTACCTGCTTTAACATTTTTAAAACTCATTGTTTTACCTTCTAATATTTAGATTATTAATGATTAGTGAAAAATTGATAGGAAAGTATTCCTAGTACTGTAAAGATTAATGAACCTATTACATGGATGGCTATTGTTGAGATAGCATATTCAAACTTTGAAGCTTGTAGCAACGCAACAATTTCAACTGAAAATGTTGAAAAGGTCGTTAAAGCACCGCAGAAGCCTGTCACAACGAATAACTTATAATTAGGGCTTATTGAGCTATTTGAAAAAAATGATACAGCTAATCCAATAATAAAAGCACCGATTAAGTTAACAATCACTGTCCCGAAAGGAATATTTTCAAATACGCTATTAAATCTTAGACTTATGCCCCAACGAAGCCAGGCACCGATTACAGAACCGAGAGCAATTGATAAAAGAGAAAGATACATGTCTGCTCCTAGTTATGAGCAGCAAAAGATATATAAATAAAGAACTTTATGACGGGAAAACATAGCGTAGCTCCATTTTGTAAAAGCAGAGCACGCGACTACGTACCCTGCTTGAGGGAAACGTAGGTATCATCAGCCAGAATTGGCGGTTTGTGTAAGGAGGATAGCCATCTCCTTTGAGTACTATTATTTAAAAATTGATTAGCTAATTCAACAACCTTCTATTATTAAAATACGTAAGTTTGATACTTTTTTATCTTTAGTTTAGTAAAACTTGAAACTTTTCATTTTTTCTATAATCTTTTTGGAAAGGGTGTCCAGCTAAGCTGAGGCAGGTGTTTGTTGTAGTCGGGCCGCTACAATATTGATAAAGAGCACCTGTATGTTTAATTTCAAGATTTTTAATAAAGTCTCTACGGAAGTATTGACGATCAAAAATGATCTCCAGCTTAATGCTGAGCTGCAATTAATTAATAAATATAAAACGGCTATTTCTGAAGATTATAAACAGGCTATTGTTTTGATCTTTAAAGAACGCGGCTACACACGTTTGGAAATAGGTCAATTACTTGGGGAGCTAAAAGCTTCATAAAATACAGATTAAACAAAGCTTGGATATACATCCAGGCTTTATAAAAAAGTACCTAGCTGTTACCCTTGTCCTGATTTTTTTACTCTAAAAAGTTTCTTCATCTTATGACACCTACGCCACCTTAAGTTTATTTACCTTCTTAAATCTGTAAATAACTCATCACTGTCTAGCTAGTGATGTGGTGTAGTCGCTTGTGTGTTGTATATATCACATCACTAGCCTATCTGAAAAATTAAAAAACAGGCTATGTTTATGTTATCTAATGTCCGAGAACAGTGGTTCTCTAACATCCGTGGGGATGTACTTGCCGGATTAGTCGTCGGTCTTGCACTCATCCCTGAAGCCATCGCATTTTCAATTATTGCAGGTGTAGATCCTAAAGTTGGTCTATACGCATCCTTCTGTATTGCCGTCGTGATTTCTTTCGTAGGTGGTCGTCCTGCCATGATTTCAGCAGCCACTGGCGCAATGGCGCTGCTTATGGTCACATTGGTCAAAGAGCATGGGCTTGAATATCTGCTGGCAGCAACAATTTTGACAGGCGTGATTCAAATATTGGCAGGCTATTTAAAGCTCGCCAAGTTAATGCGGTTTGTATCTAAATCTGTGGTTATTGGATTCGTAAATGCGTTAGCGATCTTAATTTTCATGGCTCAATTGCCTGAACTGATTAATGTGACCTGGCATGTATATGCTTTTGTTGCTTTAGGTTTAGCAATTATTTATCTATTCCCTCTGGTTCCCAAATTAGGAAAATTACTCCCTTCTCCACTAGTCTGCATCATTGCAATCACATTATTGGCAATCGCTTTAGGAATTGATGTCCGGACCGTGGGCGATATGGGGTCTTTACCTGACACACTTCCAATGTTCTTGATTCCAGATATTCCTTTGAATATTGAAACATTGATGATTATTTTGCCTTATTCAGTCGCACTGGCGGCTGTAGGTTTACTTGAATCGATGATGACAGCAACTATCGTGGATGAAATGACTGATACGCCAAGTGATAAATATCAGGAATGTAAGGGACAAGGGATTGCGAATATTGCTTCTGGCTTTATGGGTGGCATGGCCGGTTGTGCAATGATTGGTCAATCTATGATTAACGTAAAATCAGGTGGCCTTACACGCTTATCAACATTCTCTGCGGGCATTTTTCTTCTTATTCTGGTTGTATTTATCAGTGACTGGCTCAAAGTGATTCCAATGGCTGCATTGGTAGCGGTAATGATAATGGTCTCTATCAGTACCTTTGAATGGAGTTCTGTCACTCAGTTAAAAGATAATCCTAAGAGCAGTAATTTCGTCATGATTGCGACGGTGATTGTAGTTGTTGCTACGCATAACCTGGCTTTGGGTGTGTTAACAGGCGTATTACTTTCAGCCTTGTTCCTGGCGAATAAACTTGAAAATGATATCCAGGTGACAGCATCTTTTGAAGGAATGGCCCGTTTATATGAGTTGAGAGGTCAGATCTTCTTTAGTTCTTCTGAAAAATTCATGCAAGGTTTTGACTTTAAAGAGGATGTAAAGGATGTGATTATTGATTTGACCCATTCTCACATTTGGGATGTAACATCAGTCGCCATGCTTGATTCTGTTGTAAAAAAATTTCAAAAGAATGGTGTGAATGTCACTGTGCGTGGCTTAAATGAAGCCAGCTCTATCATGATTGATAAGTATGGAACACATGCCAGAATCTAAGCGCAGGAGATTTTACGTTTATGTAGAATCTCTAAAATTAACACAATACACCTTATACGAAGTCAAAAAAATATATCTATATGATGATTAATGAAATTGTAAAACCTATTCATAATGAACATTATGTAAAATGGAGATGATAGAAGTGTACTCACTAGTACACTTCTATCATAAAAAAGAGAGCTGCCAGCTCTCTTTTTTATGTTTTATTCAAAATGAAGTTGATATTTATCCGTCGTAATCTTGATCTTGAGGTTCTTATATTTTCGTTTTGTGGCACTCAGGGCTGAATCTGTCACTTCTGCATGAAATTTAGGGTCATTCATTAGATCATGAAATAGTTTATATCCAATCAATAACTTACTGGATTTTTTCTTTTCCTTTAGATCATTTTCAATCAACTGATCCAATTCTTTTACAGAAAAACTATGCATATTACCCTCTATAGTATCTTTCTGATAAAACACCATACAGACTTAGTAAGAGAATTTAAAGCTTATTAGATAATTGATATTTATGAAATTGTGAGAAAGATAATATATTAGATTTATCTATTTAAGTTAAGTTTTTCTAAAAATAACATAATACACCTTATACGAAATGCTTGATATTTCTCTTTAAATATCAGTATATTAAAGTAAGCCGTTTTGGAGTATAGGGCACCAGAACGGCTTTTTATTGATTATTCATGTTCCACGCTTAAATATTGAACAATGTTCCACGGTTTTATTCAGTCTTAATAAACCTCATCCGGTTTTTTGGTGAGTCATTATTTCATGTGCTTGCACTGAAATTGGCCCATCAAAAAATTGGAGTCCTGGCTAACCATAAGGAAGAAAAAAACGGCTCAGGAAACCCCTTTTTTTTGGTTCAGGCTCAACGTGTTCTGGAACAGGGATACGTTTATTGTCTTTCTGAGGAGTAGTCAATTCGTCATAGTTTGACTCGGTCTGTGGCCGAGGATCTGTTGCTATATTCGAATTAGTAGATTCATTTAGTTTATTAATATTTTCTTGTTTTGGCTGTTCTAAGGTGCCTTTAAACTCAATTCTATGAGTAAGATCTTCAATATGTTGCATCAAAGACTTTTCTCTTTGATTTGCTAAATCTAACTGATTTTTGAGTAAAGAAATTTGATCTTTTAATACACTTTCAACCTCAGATTGAACGTGTACTTGTACATCCTTCTGAACTTGTTCAGTACGTGTACTGGACTGAACACCGACTGGATTGCCATAAACTCTGATAAGTTCAGATAAGTCTATAAGACCATCATGATCTCTTGATAATTCACCATTTTTTAAAGCCTCATATATTGTTGTACGTGATTTTTTAAAGGCTTTACTTGCATCCATGACGCTGAATTTTGTTGTGTTCAATGTAATCCCTCAGTGCGTGTACAAGGATGTTCATGTGAACATCCAATCTGAACATGAAGTTTATTTTGTATTAAATCCTACTTTCTTTAGATATGGCAGTAATTCTTCAATTTTAAGTGGATCCTGCAACATTTCGGCAATGCGAACAGCAAATTGAGAGTAACTTTCTGTACCTTGAGAATATTTATTCATCTCGGTAAGCTCAGAGAGTTTATTAGCAAAAAGATAACGTTGCGAATCAGTCATTTTTAAAACTATAGGTTGTATAGCTATATCTGACTTCTTTGGTTGCTTTCTAATTTTATAGGTAAACTCAAATCCTATAATTTTTTTCCCTGCCTTCTTATTAGTATATTGAAGGTTATATATATCGCAGGCTTTGCTCTTATTTATTTGAGTGACAGCTAAGTCCAGGACATTGTCTTTTAGATTTGACATAGTTTTATATTTATTTTCGATACCGAACCTAGATCGAAGATCGTCCAACTCTAGAAAAACTTTTTGCTCTTTATAGTTCTGCACTTCTTTAAGAATTTCATATAAGCGATTGGCATATTGGCTGCTTAAATCAACCGTATGTTGAAGATCAATTTGAGTAAATTTATTAGCTAGCTCACTTACAAATGGTAAGACGTCATTAGCAAATTGAATTTCAATTCTAGCTTCACCTTCAAGATATCCCTTCATTTGAATAAATCTATATGTTCTAACGTGTTTTTTAGTATTTGAGATTTCTCGCTCTAATGTGAACTGGCGTTCAAATAAAGTATCTACAGCCGTTCTAAGGGCTTTATAACCGCCATCTATGGTGTCTGAAAACAGATCTGCATATTCATGAGCTGAAATGGTAATTGGTACATTATTATCTAATGTAATCTTATTAGAACGAATTTTTGATAAAGCGATATTGAACAATCTATGCTCAACAACAGTCATTTTATAATGAGCTTTTACTAAATCATTTGCTTTAGAGACAAGAATCGACATGTCTAAATTTTCTGAACGGCTCATTCTTATTTCCCTATAAACATTATATGGATTTACCAAAATCTAGATAAATTTTTCACTTAGGGAATCATCATAACAATACTCATTTAAATAGTAAAATAAAAACCTATGTTTATGCGGATAAAACCTATGTTTGAAACGGATAAAACCTATGTTTGAAACGGATAAAACCTATGTTTATACGGATAAAACCTATGTTTGAAACGGATAAAACCTATGTTTATACCACCATAATATATTGAAAACAAAAAAGAAAAAATGCTTCAAATATTAAATATTATAAATATAAAATAAAAAAGAAAATTCATGAAAATTGCCCTTGGTTTTCGCTTCGCTCAAACTCTATTGAATCTCGCTTTCGCTCGATTCGTCGGGGCAATTTTTGGTTCATATTTTCGTGAATTTGAGAAAAAGCAAAAGCAAGATCAAAAGCAGCTCGGAATTCGCTTCGCTCATGAGCTTTTTTTCTCGCTACGCTCGATTTAAGAATCAAACTTGGAAAGTTCGCACCCATGCGGGATGCTCTGTAGGGTAGGTGATTAATGGATAGGGAGCTTGTAATCAGGGAAAGGGATGGGCAAATTTTTTCAGTTCGCTCGTAGACACTCGCTCTGTTTAGCGACTCATGCCACTAGATTTCATTTTAGGCGCATGTTGCTGTGCTTTGAGCTGTTGTTCCTGTCTGAGTTTCATCTGTTGTTCTGCTTTGATCTCATCCACACATTTTTTAATGACTTGATAGGATGGGTATAGAGTCTGGTATTGCTTGGCTTTGGCTGGATGTTGTTGTTGGTACTGCTTCCAGGCATGTTCTTTAAACTTTTCATTTTCCAATAAATCCTTCACACCATGTTTTTTCTGGTGTTCATGCTGACCTTTCAGCTTTTTGTGCTCCTGGTAAATCGCATCACGTTGGGCTTCCCAGGCTTTTTTTCCAAACAGTAAGGGTTTGTTCTGAGTTAATTCGTTGTGTTGATCGACCAGGCTTTGCAATTTGTCATGACTTTGCTTGAGTCCGCTTTTCACGATCTCCTGGGCAAGCTGCTGATTGAACTCATTTTGATGTTTGTGGTGCTTGGTCAGGGTTATTTCGGCTTGTTTGAGATTACGCTGCATGAAATCCAGGTCTAGATTCGCGTCTTTTGCGCTGATTTCGCGTTTTAGCACTTTGCCAAGGGTTTCCCTCTGTTTTTCCTCAAACAGGGCTTTTTCGTCAATTGGTGGCGTTTTAGCGCTATGCTTGATTTGGATCTGCTGTTCTGTTTTCAGTGTGCTGAGTTTTATCTCATTTTCAGCAA
>NZ_PQLP01000058.1:0-13715 GCF_002918965.1 Acinetobacter sp. ACNIH3
CCTTTCTGATAAGTGAATTTAGTGAATTAGATTATGTTAAAAGACTTTATAAAAAATTTATATCGAATTTTTTTATATATAATAAGTTGTCAAATGTAGTTATTGAAGCTCCAGTGGTAAATTCTTCATCTACTAATTTAGAAAGTGATTATGGGAGTATATTGGCTGGTGATAATTTTTCTTATATTAAAGAAGAGAAAAAATATTTATATAATGCAAATATTAGAGAAAGTAACAGTAAAATTAATGACTATAAATTGATTTTAGATTCAGATTTAAAGTGCTTAACATTTACTCTAGGGTGTGAAAATATTAATTATAGAAATTTTCTTGAAAAATAATTTTTTAGATTGCTACATTATAGTGAATGTAGCATTCATCGACCTTATATTTTACCCTTCCAAAACCTCTTCCAGCAATTCCTCACTCGGCGCAAAGTAATACGCACCATCTATTGGAGTTACGAAGTGGAGCAAGCGGTCATGGATTCCATCGCCAGACGTACCGAACATACGCTCTAACATGGCATCAATAATGTTTAAATCTTTGGTGTAGGCAATGAAGAACAGGCCTTGGTCACCACGACCATCACCATAAGGCAGGGAATGACGTAAAATTTCCATTTCTTCACCTTCCTCGTCTTCAACTACTGTACGAGCAACGTGTGCATTGGCAGGTTTTACATCATCATCGAGCTCAATTGATTCAAGCTTGGTACGACCCATCACTTGCTCTTGAGCATCAACTTTTAGCTTTTTCCATTTTTCTAGGTTATGCGCATAACGCTGTGCGAAGATAAATGAACTATCTTGGAAAATACCAGCATCTTCACCGACTAAAGCGACTTCAGCGCGATCATCCGGGAATTGCGGGTTTTCAGTACCATCGATGAAGCCGGTAATATCACGTCCATCAAAATAGCGGAAGCAGACACGTTCATCCAGCACTTCAACTTGATCGCGAATTCCTTCAAAGAAAGCCTGACTTAAAGCAAAGCAGATATCAGCACGTGCGCTAGCAATATGAATCAGTACATCCGCAGGAATAACTGGCATATCAAACGAACCTTGAATCGGCTCGAGTTGTTTAAAGCCTACAGGAGCTTGGTGATAAAGTTTTGCCCACAGTTCAGGACCAAAAGCCACGCCTGTTTTAATTTGCGCATTAGGATGTTGAGTAATCAGACGATCACGTGTCGTAAATAATTGCTCTAATTGCTCTTTAAAATCTTCAATGCTGAGATCTTTAAGACGTAAAACAATAAAACGAGCATGATCTGAAGGTAATGGCAAAATTACAGATTGGGCTGTCATTCATGGCTCCTGTAATAAAAATTCCTGTATTTAATCGAACTATTGTGCCTGAAGCCATACAGGGTGAATAGTATTCAGATTAAATTTTAGCGAGATTTTGATCTGAATATATTTGAAAAGTCATATAATACGCTTCAAGTTTTCTATCGAGCAGATTCATGTCCTATCAAGTTTGGTTTGCCTACATGCTGGCCTGTTGGGTGATTAGCATTTCCCCGGGTGCGGGCGCCATTGCTTCGATGTCGAGTGGCCTGAATTACGGTTTTCGACATGGCTACTGGAATGCTTTAGGCTTGCAGCTGGCTTTACTAGTTCAAATCGCCATTGTCGCTGCCGGCGCTGGGGTGTTATTTGCTACGACACCTTGGGCATTCCTGTTGGTGAAATGGTTCGGTGTGGGCTACCTGCTCTATCTGGCATATTTACAGTGGACTGCGCCGATGCAGTCGATTGAGATTCAGCATGAATTAACCCGTAAGTCAGCGGGGAAGTTGGTGCTGTATGGTTTTCTTGTGAATATGAGTAATCCAAAGGCAATTGTGTTCCTGCTTGCGGTATTGCCACAGTTTCTGGATCTGTCCAAACCTCAGTGGATTCAGTATGTGATTATGGCAGCAACCATGGTCACCATTGATCTGATTGTGATGGCGGGTTATACCGGATTGGCAGCGAAAGTTTTAAGATTATTGACATCAGCAAAGCAACAAAAAATATTAAATCGCAGCTTTGCCGTACTGTTTGCCTGCGCTGCAACCTTGCTCAGTTTGGTGCATCAGGCATAAACGTAAAGGCGCATTACACAAAAATAAAAACAATGTGATGTCGCTAGCTTTTGAATACAAAACATAAAAATAATAAAAGAGGTATTCCTATGTCTGGTCAATTCGACTGCGTGTCTATTATTAAAAAACCAACCATCCACGAATATGGCTGTTGTATCAGTCATTGCATTCAGTTGCCGGATGGCACTCAAAAAACTTTAGGTGTGTTCCTGCCGACAGAACAGCCGATCGTGTTTGAAACTGCTGTGGCAGAACGTCTGGAAATTATTTCCGGTGAATGTCTGGTGCAGATCGGTGAGGATGCGCATTATCAGCGTTATGTACCAGGGCAATCTTTCTATGTACCTAAACATAGTCGGTTTAAACTGTTATGCCGGGAAGTTGTGGATTATGTTTGCCATTTTGAATAGGGGGGTGAGCTTACTCAGGTCGAACTTTTAGCTGTTTCAAAAAATCTTGTTCGGTCATCACAATGATGCTGTGTTGTTGCAACAGGGCAGCAGTGACGCCTTGGCCTTGAATTTTTGTTCCAGTAAATGATCCATCATAAATCAGGTCACTGCCACAAGATGGGTTATTCGCTTTGAGGATGGCATGTGTCACTTGAAATTTTCGGGCAAGATCTAAAGCAGCATAGGCGCCTTGAATAAAAGCCTCTGAAATATCTGTACCATTTATATCGACAACATGAGCGTGGCGCAGCAGTACATCGTGACCATTTCCAGATTGAATCTCGGCAGACGGGCGGGGGATGGCTAAGCCACCACTGACTTCAGGGCAAAGACTGACATATTGATCAGGTAGCAGATGTTGCAGTAGTTCCTTGAGCAGACAATCCTGTCCATCGTAACGGACTTTATAACCGAGCAAACAGGCACTAATCAAATAGCGTTTGCTCTGCATGACTTAACTCATTTTCTTAAACTTCTGTATACAGAAGATCAGGGCAAACAGCACTGACATGGTCAGGACAATGGTTAGACCTGTCGAAGTATTGAGGCCTGCACTTGACCAAAGACCAAATGTTACCCCAATCTGAGCAATCACGAAGGCCCAGATCACCATTTGTCTTGGTGAGTTCGCCAGCAAGCGAGCCGTCAGTGCCGGAATGACCAGCAGGGCTCCCATTAGAAGTGAACCTACTGCTCGAAGTGCCAATACGGTGAATAGGGCCAGTAACAACATAAAGATCAGGCGTTGTAATTTGGCATTCACACCTTCGCTGATCGCCATATCAGGATCAATGGCAATTTGGATCTGTGCCTGCCAGCTTTTATAAATCACAGCCAGTGCAACAATAATCACCACAGCAAAAGTGGGTAAATCATTCCAGGAAATCGTCAGCAAATCACCGAACAGATAACTCAGCAGTTCTGGTCTTAAACTCGGTAAATGCTGAATGAACAATAAGCCTGAGCAGAGCAGGGTGGCTGAGCAGAGCGCAAGCAAAGCATCGTTCGGTAAGCGAGGATCGTACAGCACCCATAAAATAGCCACCAGCAATAAGGCGATAAAGGTCACACCGATCCACAGCGGTAGACTCATGGCACCAGCAATGGCAACACCCAATAAAGTGCCATGTGCCATGGTATCAGCAAAGAAAGACATACGACGCCACAGCATCAGACAGCCCAGCGGAGCAGTCAGGAACACCAAGAGTGTTCCCATGATCCATGCAGGTAAAAGGAGTTGTAACCAGTCCATCATGGCTTAAGCTTCCGGCTCGGGGTGAATATGCGGTCGTGTATCGTGCTGACAGGGTGCTGCAGAGTCGCCATGGGCACAGTGATCATGATGATGCTGGTAGAACACCCGATTGGTGCCAAAGATCGCCTGATATTCTGGATGTTGCTGCACACTTTCCGGTAACCCGCTACAGCAAATATGTTTATTCAGACAAACCACACGATGCGTACCTTGCATCACCCATTGCAGGTCATGCGAGACCATCAAAATGGCACAGCCATATTTTTCAGGCAGGCTACGCACATATTCATACAGTTCGGCTTCGGATTGGATATCCAGACCTTGCATGGGTTCGTCTAGAACCAGGATATCCGGCTGGCGTAGTAAAGCGCGTGCTAATAATACACGTTGACGCTCACCGCCAGAAAGCTGTTGAACTTTAGAATTTTCCAGCTTGGCAATACCGGTATCACGGATGATTTCAGCTTTAATAGCTGAAGGACATTTTTCCAGTGCCAGCAGATCTTTGACACGTAGCGGCAGACTATGTGACGGATTGAATTTCTGTGGCACATAAGAGAATTTCAGCTTGCGCGCCGTTTTGATTTCACCGGATTTCGGTTTGACGATCCCAAGCATGACCTTTATTAAGGTCGACTTACCGGCACCATTCGGACCAATCAGCGTGACAATCTCTTTCTCCTGCAAAGAGAAATCAATGGCTTTTAGAATGTCACGATCATCAATATTGACCCAAATTTTAGAAAGTTGAATCAGCGGTACGGGAGTTAGGCTTTGTTGCGACACTGCTGACAGATTCCTGAAATCTCAATGATGCTGTGATGAGCACTAAAATCATCTGAGCTTGCTAATGCGTCGAGCTGATCCAGTAATCCTTGTGCAGATGCTTCTTTTACGGCTTTACATTCGGTACAAATCAGGAAAGCTGCTTGGTGACCTTCACGTGGATGACAGCATGGAATATAGGCATTAATAGAAGTCAGACGGTGAATAAAGCCTTTTTCTAATAAAAAGTCGAGCGTGCGGTATACTGTGGGTGGTGCCGCAGGACGATCACTATTATTTTTAATCTTGGCCAACAGGTCATAGGCGCCCATGGGACCTGAAGCATTTAAAATCAGTTCGAGGACTTCCTTACGCAAGGGCGTAAGTCGCGCACCAGTTGCTGCACACAGGCTTTCCGCTTCAGCCAGGCGTTGTTCCACGTTCGGATGATCGTGTACGCCGTGCAATGCGTTGTGGTGTTCGTGCGAACAGGAACCCATAGTTCACCTCAAGTGCGAAACTGAAATTAAAAGAATTTTAAATCTTATCATGAAGCGTTGTCAGTTTCGATTGGGCATAGGTATTTTTGCAAATTTGTTATATTATAACACTTAGTGTTTTTACCGCGATTTTCACCCATGTCCCGTTTTTTTGCGTTCTGTGCCCTGGCTTTATTGAGTACCTTAAGTTGGTCACAAAGTCTGGTGGTTTCTACGCATCCGATTTACCTGATTGCCAAAAAAATTACCCAAGGGGTAGAACAGCCAACCTTATTATTGGCCAATCAGACTGGACATGATGTCAGCCTGACCCCGGCACACCGTAAAACCATTCAGGATGCGGGGCTGGTGATCTGGCTGGGACAGGCCCATGAAGCGCCTTTAGCAAAAGTACTCGAAGAAAGTAATAAAAGTATCGCAATTCTGGATTCCAGCATTATTAATCCTTTGCCAATGCGTAATCCGCGTGGTGAAGCCTTAAAAAATACGGTTGATACACATGTCTGGCTGGACCCAAATAATGCAGTTCGCATCGGTTTCTTTATTGCTGCGCTGCGTTCACAGCAAATGCCACAGTACCGTGAAACTTACTGGAAAAATGCACGTGCTTTTGCACAAAATATGCTAACGACAGCACAACGTTATAGTTCAACTTCTAAGCCACGCCCCTATTGGTCATATCATGATGCCTATCAATATCTAGAGCGTCCGCTAAACCTGAAGTTTATGGGTGCACTCACCGATGATCCGCATGTGTCACCAACAGTTGCACAGATCAAGTACCTGCAGGATACCCGCGTACAGACCAAAATGTGTCTGCTGGCTGAGGGACATGCCAATGCCAATCAGTACAGAAAACTGAACCCGGTAGTTTTCCAGCATGTAGACGAAAGCATGAGTGGGGCAGGGGACTTTATCCAAGGCTGGCAACAATTAGCTGATCAAACGAACAAATGTGTGCTAAATTCTCGATAATGATTAAAAAGTGATCGAGTTTTGCTTAGTTTAGAAACGATTGAACCATCGAATTTTTCGAAGCTAAGCTCGGGAAAAGATTGCATGTTAAGGGGTGTAACTCTATAATGCCTGCGATTAAAAATAATCATCAGCTAAACTTGTCAAGCATGATTGCTGTGAGTGAATAAATAATGAGCCGAACTAGTCGCTTGATTGACCGACGATTAGCGAAAGCTTTAGTCATCTTGCAAGCAGTAATGATACCCGTTTCAGCGTTGTTAGGTTGGGTTCTGAAGGACACAACCGCAGCCTTGAGTGCAGCCTTGGGTGCATTCGTATGTTGGCTGGCGACCTGCTACTTTAGCTGGCAGTCGTTTCGTGCTGCGGGCGCGCGAGCTTCCAAACAAGTTCTATCGAACATGTATAGGGGCATGCTCGGTAAGTTTGCAATTGTGATTGTTGGATTCATTTTGATTTTAAGCAATGTCAAGCCGTTATCCCCGGTTGCATTGTTTTGTGGTTTTATACTCGTTCAAGCCATGTCGTGGGTCGCTCCGTTTTGGGTGTCACGTCTACAAAGACGAGTTTAAGCGCAGCAAAAATTGAAAAGTTTTTTCAGAAATAAGCGAGATATCAAGCAGCACGCGATATTCGTAAGTTTCATTAGTTTTTGACATTGACCAGGTGTGATTTATGGCTGCTGAAGAACATGCCCTTACTTCGACCGAGTACATCAAGCACCACTTGACCAACATGACCTATGGCAAAATGCCGGACGGTACATGGAAATTGGCCGAGAATGGTGCTGAAGCTCAACAGATGGGGTTCACTGCTATTCACTTGGATTCAATGGGTTGGTCAATCGGCCTTGGTATTCTTTTCTGTTTCATGTTCTGGATCGTAGCGAAAGCTGCAAACTCTGGTGTTCCTACCAAGTTCCAGTCTGCAATCGAAATGATTATCGAGTTTGTTGACTCAAGTGTACGCGATACTTTTCACGGAAAATCGCGTTTGATCGCTCCACTAGCGCTAACCATCTTCGTGTGGATTTTCCTCATGAACTTGATGGACTTGATCCCTGTTGACTGGATTCCTTATATCGCTCAACACGTGATTGGTAGCCTTCTTGGTATTGATCCGCACCACGTTTACTTCAAGATCGTTCCATCTACTGACCCTAACATTACCCTTGGTATGTCATTGTCTGTATTTGCGCTTATCTTGTTTTACAGTATTCGTGAGAAAGGCATTGGCGGTTTCGTTGGTGAGCTTGCACTTAACCCATTTAACCCAAGTAACCCAGTTGCAAAAGCGTTACTCATTCCAGTGAACTTGATTCTTGAATTGGTAACCTTCCTTGCACGTCCAGTTTCATTGGCTCTACGACTGTTCGGTAACATGTATGCGGGTGAGTTAATCTTCATTCTTATCGCGTTATTACCGTTCTGGATCCAGTGGGCGTTATCTGTGCCTTGGGCGATCTTCCACATTCTTGTTATTACGCTACAGGCATTCATTTTCATGATGCTGACTATCGTGTACTTGAGCATGGCAAGCGAAAAGCATTAATGGTATTGCCTAACTGTCACAGGATGGTTGGGCACAATTTTTTAACTTAATTTGGTATAAAACCTAACCTCTGAGGAATTATCATGGAACTCACTTTAGGTCTAGTTGCAATTGCATCTGCTATCTTGATCGCTTTCGGTGCTTTAGGTACTGCGATTGGTTTTGGTCTTTTAGGCGGCCGTTTCCTTGAAGCTGTAGCTCGTCAACCAGAATTGGCTCCACAACTTCAAACTCGTATGTTCTTAATCGCGGGTCTTCTTGATGCTGTGCCTATGATCGGTGTTGGTATTGGCTTGTTCTTCATCTTCGCTAATCCATTTGTAGGTTAATCAGCTTAATTCCGAAATTCACTATTTGAGGAATTTGCAATGAATATCAACCTCACATTGTTTGGCCAAGCGATTGCGTTTGCGATTTTTGTCGCATTCTGCATGAAGTTTGTATGGCCACCACTAATCAATGCGATTAGTGAACGTCAGCGTAAAATCGCTGATGGCTTAAATGCTGCTGAAAAAGCGAAGGCTGACCTTGCAGATGCGCAAGCACAAGTGAAAGCTGAACTGGACGCGGCAAAAGCACAAGCGGCTCAATTGATCGAACAAGCGAACCGTCGTGCAGCGCAATTGGTAGAAGAAGCTCGTACTCAAGCGTCAGCTGAAGGTGAGCGTATTCGTCAACAGGCTAAAGAAGCTGTTGATACTGAAATCAATTCTGCTCGCGAAGAATTACGTCAACAAGTGGCTGCTCTTGCAGTTGCTGGCGCTGAGAAAATTCTTAGCCAGCAAGTTGACGCAGAAGCTCACAATGCCATGCTGACTCAGCTGGCTGCTAAACTTTAAGAGAGGCGGATTATGGCTGAACTCTTGACGTTGGCACGCCCTTACGCTAAAGCAGCATTTGCTTACGCTTCTGAGCAAGGTACAGCTGACTCTTGGTCAACTGCACTTGAATTGCTCAGTGCTGCGGTGCAAGACGAAGCATTTTCAGCTTATCTAAATCGCCCTGAGTTGACACCTGCTGAGCAGGTGGCACTTTTTGCTAAAGTTTTAGGCGAAGACCAAACGCCTGCAGTGTCAAACTTTTTGACTATGCTTGCTGAAAACGCACGTTTGGCTTTGCTTCCTGAAATCGCTGCAGAATATGAACAGCTCAAATCACAGAATAACAATACTGTGGATGTTGTAATTGAATCAGCATTCCCGTTGACTTCTGTACAGGAACAACTCCTTACTCACGCATTAGAGAAAAAATTCGAAGCGGCGGTAAATGTTTCTGTAGAAGTTAAACCAGAGCTTATTGCTGGTGTGGTTATTCGTGCAGGCGACCAAGTGATAGATGATTCTGCGCTTAATAAGCTTGAAAAAATGCGTACTCGTCTTCTTGCTTAAGAAATAAGAAGACTGAACTTTAAAAAGATTGAGGTATAGCGCAATGCAACAACTGAATCCATCCGAGATCAGTGCGCTCATTAAACAGCGTATCGGCGATCTGGACACCAGCGCGACCGCTAAAAACGAAGGTACCATTGTTATGGTATCCGACGGTATTGTGCGTATTCACGGCCTTGCTGATGCAATGTACGGTGAAATGATCGAATTCGACGGCGGCTTATACGGTATGGCACTGAACCTAGAACAGGATTCAGTGGGCGTCGTTGTTTTAGGTAACTACTTAAACCTTCAAGAAGGTCAAAAAGCGCGTTGCACAGGTCGTGTATTAGAAGTTCCGGTTGGTCCAGAACTTTTAGGCCGTGTAGTAGATGCTTTGGGTAACCCGATTGATGGTAAAGGCCCTATTGATGCAAAATTGACTGATGCTGTTGAGAAAGTAGCACCAGGCGTAATTTGGCGTCAATCAGTGGATCAACCTGTACAAACTGGTTATAAATCAGTAGATACAATGATCCCAGTAGGCCGTGGTCAGCGTGAGTTGATCATTGGTGACCGTCAGACTGGTAAAACAGCTATGGCGATCGATGCGATCATCGCTCAGAAAAACTCTGGCATTAAATGTGTATACGTAGCAATTGGTCAAAAACAATCGACTATCGCTAACGTTGTGCGCAAGCTGGAAGAAACTGGCGCTATGGCGTATACAACTGTTGTAGCAGCAGCGGCAGCGGATCCAGCAGCAATGCTTTTCCTTGCTCCGTACTCAGGCTGTACAATGGGCGAATACTTCCGTGACCGCGGTGAAGACGCTCTGATCATCTATGATGACTTGTCTAAACAAGCTGTAGCATATCGTCAAATTTCATTGCTTCTTCGTCGTCCACCAGGTCGTGAAGCTTACCCAGGTGACGTGTTCTATCTACATTCACGTCTACTTGAACGTGCTTCTCGTGTATCTGCTGACTACGTTGAGAAATTCACTAACGGTGAAGTTAAAGGCCAAACTGGTTCATTAACTGCATTGCCGATTATTGAAACTCAAGCGGGTGACGTATCTGCATTCGTACCAACTAACGTAATTTCGATTACTGACGGTCAGATCTTCCTTGAAACATCATTGTTCAATGCGGGTATTCGTCCTGCTGTGAACGCGGGTATCTCTGTATCTCGTGTTGGTGGTTCTGCGCAGACTAAAGTCATCAAGAAATTGTCTGGTGGTATCCGTACTGCACTTGCACAGTACCGTGAATTGGCAGCGTTTGCTCAGTTCGCTTCTGACCTTGACGAAGCAACTCGTAAACAGCTTGAACACGGTCAACGCGTAACTGAGCTTATGAAGCAAAAACAATATGCTCCATACTCAATCGCTGACCAAGCTGTATCAGTTTATGCATCTAACGAAGGCTATATGGCTGACGTAGAAGTGAAGAAAATCGTAGACTTTGATGCTGCGTTAATTTCTTACTTCCGTTCAGAACATGCTGCAGTTATGCAAAAAGTTGACGAGACTGGTGCTTGGGACAAAGATATCGAAGCTGAATTCAAAGCGGGTATTGAAAAGTTCAAAGCGACTCAAACTTACTAATTTAGCAACTTGCTAATTAGTGTTGGTTTGGTTCACGGAATCAACCTTCGAGGGCTCGAAAGGGCCTTCGAATACTAGGTTAAGCGTATGGCAAATTTAAAAGAAATTCGCGCCAAAGTAGCTAGTATCAAAAGCACGCAGAAAATTACTCGCGCGATGCAGATGGTAGCAGCTTCTAAGATGCGTCGTGCGCAAGAGCGCATGGCTCAAGGCCGTCCGTATGCCGAAAATATGCACCGTGTAATTGCTCACTTGGTTCAAGCGAATCCTGAATACAAACACCGTTATATGGTTGAACGTCCTGTAAAGCGCGTTGGCTATATCATCGTGTCATCAGATCGCGGCCTTGCTGGTGGTTTGAACATTAACCTGTTCAAGAAAGTGGTAAAACACGTTCAACAGCAACAAGAGCAGTCAATTGAAGTTCAATTTGCTTTGATTGGTCAAAAAGCGGTTTCGTTTTTTAAAAACTACGGCGGTAAAGTACTTGGTGCAACCACTCAAGTGGGCGACACTCCAAGTCTTGAACAGTTATCTGGTTCTGTACAGGTGATGTTAGACGCTTACGATAAAGGCGAGTTAGATCGTATTTATCTAGTATCTAACGGCTTTGTCAACGCCATGACTCAAAACCAAAAGATCGAACAGCTTGTTCCTTTAGCAGCTGCTGAAGAAGACAAGACGCTTAACCGTCAATACGGTTGGGACTATATCTACGAGCCTGAAGCTGAAGAGCTTTTAAATGGCTTGTTGGTTCGTTACATCGAGTCTGTGGTGTATCAAGGTGTGATCGAAAACATCGCGTGTGAGCAGTCTGCTCGTATGGTTGCAATGAAAGCTGCAACAGATAACGCGGGTGATTTGATCAAGAACCTGCAACTTATTTATAACAAGCTGCGTCAAGCCGCGATTACTCAGGAAATTTCTGAGATCGTTGGTGGTGCCGCTGCCGTTTAACATATATTAGTTTGAATTGAGGAGACAGCAATGAGTAGCGGTCGTATCATTCAGATCATCGGCGCGGTTATCGACGTCGAGTTTGAACGTAACAGCGTTCCTAAGATCTATGACGCTCTCCAAGTTGACGGTACTGAAACTACATTAGAAGTTCAGCAACAACTTGGTGATGGCGTAGTTCGTACTATTGCAATGGGTTCTACTGAAGGCCTTAAGCGTGGTTTGAACGTAACTAACACTAACGCGCCGATTTCTGTACCAGTAGGTACAGCAACTCTAGGTCGTATCATGGACGTTCTTGGTCGCCCAATCGACGAAGCTGGTCCAGTTGCAACTGAAGAGCGTTTACCAATTCACCGTCAAGCGCCTTCTTATGCAGAACAAGCGGCTTCTACTGACCTTCTAGAAACTGGTATTAAAGTCATCGACTTACTTTGCCCGTTCGCGAAAGGTGGTAAAGTTGGTCTGTTCGGTGGTGCCGGTGTTGGTAAAACTGTAAACATGATGGAGTTGATCAACAACATCGCTAAAGCTCACTCAGGTTTATCTGTGTTCGCTGGTGTTGGTGAGCGTACTCGTGAAGGTAACGACTTCTATCACGAGATGAAAGACTCTAACGTTCTAGACAAAGTAGCAATGGTCTACGGTCAGATGAACGAGCCACCAGGTAACCGTCTACGTGTAGCGTTGACTGGTCTGACTATGGCTGAGTACTTCCGTGATCAAAAAGACGAAAACGGTAAAGGCCGTGACGTACTATTGTTCGTTGACAACATCTACCGTTATACACTAGCAGGTACTGAAGTATCAGCACTTCTAGGTCGTATGCCATCTGCAGTAGGTTACCAGCCTACACTTGCAGAAGAGATGGGTGTTCTTCAAGAACGTATTACATCTACTAAGTCTGGTTCTATTACGTCAATTCAAGCGGTATACGTACCTGCCGATGACTTAACAGATCCATCGCCTGCAACTACGTTCGCTCACTTGGACGCAACTGTTGTATTGAGCCGTGACATCGCTTCTCAAGGTATTTACCCTGCGATCGATCCACTTGACTCTACTTCACGTCAGTTAGATCCACTTGTAGTTGGCCAAGAACACTACGAAATCGCTCGTTCAGTTCAAAACGTTCTTCAACGTTATAAAGAATTGAAAGACATTATCGCAATTCTTGGTATGGACGAATTGTCAGAAGAAGACAAACTTATCGTGTATCGCGCACGTAAGATCCAACGTTTCTTCTCTCAACCGTTCCACGTAGCTGAAGTGTTTACTGGTGCTCCTGGTAAACTTGTACCGCTTAAAGAAACGATTCGTGGCTTTAAAGGTCTTCTAGCTGGTGAATACGATCACATCCCAGAACAAGCGTTCTATATGGTTGGTGGTATTGACGAAGTGATTGCTAAAGCTGAGAAACTTTAATTAGTTCCCTAATTTAGGAGATTCTCATGGCGACTATGCAATGTGACGTTGTAAGTGTTCAAGAGTCTTTGTACTCAGGCACTGTAACTATGCTAATTGCTAAAGGTGCTGGCGGCGAGTTAGGTATTATGCCTGGTCACGCTCCGCTGGTAACTTTGCTCCAACCTGGCGCGATCCGCGTTATTTTGGAAAATGGTACAGAAGAATTAATCTATGTATCTGGTGGTGTTCTAGAAGTTCAACCGCATGTTGTTACGGTTCTTGCTGATACAGCAGTCCGTGCAGAAAACTTGGATGAAGCGGCAATTATTGAAGCGCGTAAACACGCTGAACAATTGCTAGCAAATCAAAAGGGCGATTTGGACGCTGCTGCTGCTTTGGCTGCTCTTGCAGAGACTGCTGCTCAGCTGGAAACGATCCGCAAAATCAAAAACCGCGCAATGTAATTGCCGGTTTGAGATTGAAGAAACCACCCGAAAGGGTGGTTTTTTTATTGTAAAAATTCAGTTTGAATCTACTTATCTTATAAGTCTAGGGCGTGTCCTCATTTGAAGAATTGGTTTTAAATACTTAAAATCCTCCTTTGAGTTATTTTTATTTCTATATTTTCAATGGCACGTACTCTTCTTACCGATGCTATCTGGCAGCAAATTCAAGATACTATGCGATTACATGGTTGCTACCGTTCAAAGAATAGTAGAAATATCATGGAAGCGATCTTATGGAAACTGCGTACAGGCGCCACATGGCGTGATATTCCTCAA
>NZ_PQLP01000059.1:0-13504 GCF_002918965.1 Acinetobacter sp. ACNIH3
AGGCTTAACTTGGGCGGTCTGCCTTTGGCAGAGACATGCTTCTGCAATTGCTCAACCATCAAATAGAAAGTTGACCATGAGATGCCTGTGTATCGCTTGAACTGAGGATCAGAAAGCTTGTTTGAATTGATGTATTTCATCCGCAGATTATGCACGAATGCCAAGAAATCCGGAGTGCAAATATTAACCAAAAAGAAGATCGTTTTTTGATTTATGAAAGAGATCTAGTATTTAGATTTTCTAATACGGGTAATTTCTTGTTAAAGCCCACTATATAGCTATGCTGCGCTAAACTCAGCATTTCCTTATCTTCCTCGCTATTCCCATAAGCATAAATCGTCTCGTAATCTACAAGATTGATTGCTTCTAAAATCCGTAATTTCTTTTGCAGACAGCTACAGTCGGGTGTTAGATATTTTCCTGTCAATTTTCCATTGTTGATTTCCACTTTGGAACAGAGCAGCTCAATACTTAAATTATTAGCAATCATTTCCAGATATAGATCAATGGTTGCTGAAACCAGTATAACTTTATGTCCTAACTTTTGATGCATTTTCAGCTGCTCAAACAGGGCAGAGTCAAGATTCCCTAAAATCTTATTCGCGTATTGCAATGCTAAAGGGTAAATTATTTTTACATCAGCATCTTTAAACATGGCTAAATAAAGCTTTGGTCGCATGCGATGGGCAGGATAGATTTTGAGATAATAAGCAGTAATCCATGGCAGAATTCTCAGACCACGCCAAATAATATGTCGTTTTTTCAGGACATGAAAAATAAACCCTGTAAAGCTGTCATGCGAATACAGGGTGCCATCAAAGTCAAATAAGGCTAGAGCTTGAGGTTTTTGATTTTGCGCATGCATGTTTGGTAACGGCCATCTACACGGCTAGCAAACCAGTTGGTATTGTAATCACGACTCAGTTTTGGTCCAGAAATCACCACTTCAGGCATGGTGGCATAAAAAGGTTCTTTACCCGTTTGTTCCTGATATAGTTTCGCTACACCACGATAGGTCATGGTGTCTTCAAAATCCTTTTCCTTTTCCTTCTTCAGGTCAGAACGGATCTGGCGTTCAGTAATAATGAAATTATGCTTGGCGAATACATTGATCAGCTCACGTTCAGACTGACTTTTCTGAGAGCGGATACTGCCATCTTTGCTATATAGCAAGAGATCGCCATCCAGATCCAGTTCGGCTTCAGTCAGATCATTGAGCATGCTCTGGAAGGCAGCATTACGACTGGAATACATGCCTGAATTATAATCGGCAAAACGATAGATCGGTTTATCATAATCTGCCGGATACATCATCAGACGATGAATACCATAATACAGACCGCCATACTGACTATACAGATCGGTACGCAGTTCAGCGATATTGCCACCTTGACGCTTATGCTCCTTGGCATAGCTAATATGCACCTGCATCGAGCCTAAAGTCGTAATCGGATTAAGCTTTTCGCCGATGTTTTGACCAAAGAGTTTGGCTGCACCCGTCAGCGCACTCACGTGATAATGTTTGGCCATATAGTCAAATATTTCACGATACAGTTCATCCAGTTCACGTTCAGTTTTAACCTTACGCATCTGGCTGAGATAGTTGTTATCCGGAGTGGGATGATTCTTCAGAACATCCTGGAAATATCCTGCAACTGTTCCACCGATACTTTCACCAAGTTTCTCGGTAAATTTTTCTTCCAGACGGCCTTGAACTTCTTTTACTGCTTTTTCGCCCAGACCAGCAACAGTTGGATTTGCGTGGAAATTAGATTCCTGATCCACCACTGCGACAATGGTACAGATATTCTGTTTAGTCTGGGGAATACCCAGTTGTTCGGTAATATCATAGATATCTTTAGCCCATGAATCACGATTGCTGACACGTGATGGAATCGCTTTAGGTATCTGGTCAGCTTCCATAGTTGGCTCATCAGAAGACCACCAGGAACCATTGCCACAGCCAGCAAGACTTAGGGATAAAGCAAGGACAGACCACGATTTAACAGTAAAAATTCGGTGAAGTGTGTTGTTCATGTTGTCTAAATCAGATTCCAGCAGATGAGCGATCAAGGCAGATGCAGTATACTATGCTCATCAACAAAGTGATGAATTTATATGTATATTGGTCCGTATCAACTATCAAATAATTTGATTGTTGCTCCCATGGCAGGCGTGACAGACCGTCCGTTCCGTACACTATGCAAATATTTTGGTGCAGGTCATGCTGTCAGTGAAATGATGACTTCAGACAAAACCCTGCGCATGAGTAAGAAAAGTTTGTATCGTGCTAATTTCGATGGCGAACTGGCGCCAATTTCGGCACAAATTGCCGGTTCAGATCCGCGTGATCTGGCAGAGGCGGCACGGTACCAAGTCGCGAACGGTGCACAAATTGTTGATATTAATATGGGTTGCCCAGCTAAAAAAGTCTGTAACAAGCTGGCTGGTTCGGCATTACTGCAAGATGAAGATCTGGTTGCACGTATTCTGGATGCCGTTGTTGCTGCAGTCGGTGTCCCCGTGACTTTAAAAACCCGTCTGGGTTATTTAAATGGTCAGGAAAATATCATGCGTGTGGCCAAGCGGGCAGAAGAAGCCGGTATTGCGGCCTTGGCATTACATGGCCGTACTCGCGAAGATATGTATTTAAACACAGCGCGCTATTCACTGATTAAAGATGTGAAAGAGATATTGAATATTCCCGTGATTGCGAACGGAGATATCGACAGTCCAGAAAAGGCCAAATATGTACTGGATTATACCGGTGCCGATGCGGTGATGATTGGACGTGCAGCACAGGGACGTCCATGGATTTTTCGTGAAATCGCACATTATTTAAAGACTGGAGAACAGCTCGCTGCACCAAGTATTGCCGAAGTTAAAGAGGTCTTACTGGGTCACTTGGCTGAACTGTATGAATTTTACGGTGAATATTCTGGCTGCCGAATTTCCCGTAAGCATATTGCCTGGTATACCAAAGGTCTGCGTTCCAGTAATGAGTTTCGTCAAAATATGTATAAGGTGGAAAGTACCGCAGATCAATATAAAGTGGTAGAAGACTATTTCAATAACCTGCTGGAGTATGGTCAGATCATGAGTGATGTGCAGGTCGAGCAGGTGAATCTTCTGGAAACAATCTGATTTTCCATATTACCTGAAATGAATTCCTTCTTAAGGTGCTGTCGTTTAAACAGTACCTTTTTAATATCTGTATGCTGCAATACAGCAAGGTGTTTACATGATGGAAATACCTGTACAGAGTTAAGTACTAACTTCACTAAAACCGGACAGGACTTGGACAGTATTAACCTGAATTTTCTCTATGATAAAGGATATGTGCAAGATGAATTTCAATTTTGTCTAAATAAAATCAAGGGAGAATCAGAATGACAAATATTAATCGTCCAGTTTCAGAGATTAATCCAACTACTCAAACCGATCTGGTTGAGGACAATAACGCAATAAAACATGAAGAAGTTGTGAAAATGGATCCTTCAATCGCACAAGGTAGTGATCCTAATTTACATCCAGCAGATACTACAAGAACCCTTGATCCAGATGAGAAAGAGGCTGAAGCTGGAGATCAGGCATTGGCAACCGGTGCCGGGAGTGTGGGTGGAGCGGCCATTGGCGCAACACTCGGTATGGTGGGCGGACCAGGAGGCTCCTTGATTGGTGGAGTCGTTGGCGGAGTACTTGGTGGAATTGCAGGTAAGGATATTTCAACACCAGATCATCCAGACCATGGTATTGAAAATTCCAGTCTATTAGGAGACCATGACAAGTACTGGCGCGAAGAGTATCAAAGCAGACCTTATTATAGTGAAAGCCGTAATGTGCATGGGGATCTGGACTATGATCGTGATTATCGCGGGGCTTACCAACTCGGTTATGAAAACCGTGAACATTACAATGGTAAAGAATTTAATGAAGCTGAACCTGACTTGCGAAGCAAATGGGAGCAATTCAAAGGTGAATCTCGTTTGACCTGGGAACAGGCTAAATATGCAGTTAAAGATGCATGGGATCGCACAACTCGCTAAATCACACCTTTAGATAAAACCTCTCTACTTCGGAGAGGTTTTTTTATTGTTCTACAAATACAAACCTAACCGTTATTTGCTTTACAGCATTAGTCTGAATCCTTCAGATTAAGACTAGCTATTTTTAATACGTCTATTATATCCGAGGTATCTGACAGTCATCATTGAAAATGGGTAGGTGGATAATGTATTTAAAACGACTATTCATGAATAAATACAAAATTGAGGATTTCAAAAAATTATAATTATCTGGTTATAAAAACTATACTTATTTGATGTTTATTCATGCAATTTAGACATATCTGTTACATCCGTAGTCTACAGGTACATAGCGTAGTATATATTCACTGAAACCGGACAGGACTTGGACAGTGTTAACCTGAATTTTCTCTATTATAAATAAATCAAAGACAAGATGAGATTTCCATCTTGGCTATAAAAGATCAAGGGAGATTTAGAATGACAAATACCAATCGACCAGTTTCAGATATTAACCCAGCTTCACATCGTGATTTGTCTCAAGAACGGACTGATGTATTAAGAGATGATGAAGCATTGAAAAGCAGCCCGACCACTTCAGGCAGTGCACGCCCAGATTTAAATTTACCAGATAAAGAAAGCCATCGTGTCCCCGATATGAATGAAGCGGGTGATCATCCTGTGGCTACCAGTGCTGGAACCTTAGGTGGCGCTGCAGCAGGTGCGGCGATTGGAGCAGTCGGTGGTCCTGCAGGCGCAGTCGTCGGCGGCCTTGTTGGGGGAGTAGTAGGTGGTCTAGCTGGAAATGAAATGGCAGAATCAGCACGACCTACGCTAGATACACCAGAAGGTATTGCACTTTCAGGTTCAGAAAATTTACAGGACGATGATCACTACTGGCGTGAACAGCATCATCAGACGCCTTATTATAATGAAAGCCGTAATGTCTATGGTGATCTGGACTATGATCGGGATTATCGTGGTGCATATCGCCTCGGTTATGAAAATCGTGCGCATTATGACGGTAAAGAATTTAATGAAGCTGAGCCTGATTTGCGTACCAAATGGGAACAGGTTAAAGGTGACTCCCGTCTTAATTGGGAAGAAGCCAAATTTGCAGTGAAAGATGCATGGCATCGTGCGACTCGCTAACTTCTATTTCTCATAAAAAAACCTCTCAATATTGAGAGGTTTTTTTATTTTAATGAGAAGAAAAACTACTTATTCTCGATGTTTAATCTCCAGAACCAGCTGGTTAACCAGGTCTGAAGCTTCCATTTCGCGTGTTTGTGCGGCATTTGAGCCAGCCCAGAAAGCGCCATAGCCATGATCGCCATGTTGAACGGCTGCTGCATGTAATTGCTTGGCCAGGTCATAAGTATATGGATAGGCTGGCACATCCAGGCGATCTGGGGTGTCGATATCAGTATGCCAGTGATTGATAATGCCACGCGCAGGACGACCAGAAATACTTGCAGTCACTTGAGTCAATGGCTTGGATAGCAAGGCTTTACGATAGGCTTCATTAGCATTAGAGGTTTTGCACTGTACAAATGCCGTTCCCAGCTGAACGGCTTCAGCACCAAACTCCAGCATCTGTCGTGCCTGATAGCCGTCCATAATACCCCCAGCGGCTACAATGGGCAGGGAGCAATACTGTTTAATCAGCTTGATTAAATTCGAAGTTTTGACTGAGGCATCAAATTTGGTGCTGAAAATTCCACGGTGCCCACCGGCTTCAATACCTTGAGCAATCACCACATCAATGCCAGCAGCCTCGATCGCACGTGCTTCAGCCAGATTGGTCGCAGAAACCATGGTGATAATTCCAGCCTCTTTAAGTGCTTGAACCTGATAAGAATGCGGAATACCGAAGTGAAAACTCACCGCTTTTGGACGTGTTTCCAGAACCAGATTCAGGAAATCATCATTGTCCCTAAAGCTTGGATAAATGCATTTCAAGGTTTTGGGTGGTTCTATACCAAACTGGGCAAATTTATCCTTGAACTGCTCAATCCAGGCTTGAGCGACAGTGTCATCTAAGTCTTCAATTTTATGGCAGAAGAAATTGACCTGAAAAGGCTGATCAGTCAGCTCTTGAGTTTTAAGAATCTGTTCACGCGCAGACTGTACGCTACTGGCACCTAATCCTAATGAACCCAAAGCACACTGATTAGAGACTTCAGCGGCCAGCTCGGGTGTGGAGACACCGGCCATGGGTGCTAACAGAATTGGGTGTTTAATGCCTAATTTTTCCAATAAAGACATGGCTTTGCTCCTTGTTATCACCTTACTTTGCCTTCGCCTTGAAAATTAAGCAAATCATATTGGTTATTTTATTTCGAAATATTCGACTATAGTTACATAAGCATTACATTTGCGGCGACACTCATTGTCGCTGTACTGATCGATTGCATAGTAGGTGAAATTCTGCAGTTTTATAATGCTGTTTTAGTTAAATTTTTCTGAACTCATGTCTGATCGTATACGTGAAAAACTACAGATTCTCGCTGATGCTGCCAAATATGATGTGTCCTGTTCATCTAGTGGCAGCAATCGAAAGAATAAAGATAAAGGTCTAGGCAATACTGGCAACGGGATCTGTCATAGCTATACTGAAGATGGCCGTTGTGTTTCCTTGCTAAAAATCCTGTTTTCCAATGTCTGTATTTATGACTGCTCGTACTGCGTTTCACGCCGTTCCAATGATGTAAAACGGGCCGCTTTTACCGTGCAGGAAGTGGTTGATCTGACCATGAACTTCTATCGTCGTAATTATATTGAAGGGCTGTTCTTGAGTTCAGGTATCTTTAAGTCTGCCGATTACACCATGGAGCGTATGCTACAGGTAGTCAAGAAACTGCGGCTGGAAGAAAACTTTAACGGTTATATTCACCTTAAGACCATTCCGGGAGCTTCGCAGGAAATTATTACTGAAGCAGGTCTGTATGTGGACCGGATGAGTATCAATCTGGAAATGCCAACAGAAGATGGGTTACGAAAATTTGCCCCAGAGAAAACTCATGCTGAAGTACAGAAAGATCTGGGCATTGTGCGTGATCGTCTGATTCAGATGAAAGACGAAAGTAAAATTATCAAGGCTGTACCCAAATTTGTACCGGCAGGCCAGACTACACAAATGGTGGTTGGGGCGCATAATGAAACGGATCGCGATGTCATTCTGATGGCGGATCGGCATTACAAGGAATTTAAGCTAAAGCGTGTGTATTTTTCCGGTTATATCCCGATTAATGCTGAAGAAAAAGCACTACCGGCCGTGGGTTCAGCGCCACCATTATTACGTGAAAACCGGCTGTATCAATCTGACTGGTTAATGCGTTTTTATGGTTTTGATGCTGAAGAAATTGTCGATGACCAGCATCCGAATCTGGAACTGGATATTGATCCGAAGCTCAGCTGGGCATTACGTCATCCGGAAGCCTTTCCAGTCGATATTAACCGAGCCGAATATAAAATGATTCTGCGAGTACCGGGAATCGGAGTGCGTTCAGCCAAAAAAATCGTTCAGGCGCGCCGTTTTAGTCAGATTCATATTGATCAGCTGAAACGTATGGGGGTGGCTTATAACCGTGCGCAGCATTTTATCCACTGCGCCGATACACCAAAATTTAAAAAAGAACAGCAGTCACAACAGATTCGGCAGCAGATATTGCAGTCGGGTTATTCAAAATATCAGCAGCAACTTTCACCTCAACTGGGATTAGGGTTCTGATGGCCTGTTACTATTTTGATGGCACAATGACAGGACTATTGAGCTGCGTATTTCGTGCTTTTGAATTTCGTGAATTTGAGGTCAGAATTACTGCTAATCCACATGCACAAAATGGTCTGTTTGATGATTTTATTCATGTGGCGTCCAATGATGCGCATGGCCAGCGTGTCTGGCAAGGCTTAAAACAGAAAGTTGGTTCAGGCAGCTTGAGGGCTTTTTACTATACCTTTTTGGCGGAGCAAGAACAGGCTTTCCAGGTCCTATTTGACTTTGCAGTATATGTCTTTCAGAGTCAGCGTCCAGTGGATCAAGACTATGGTCATGCTGCGGTATTGGGCATGTCACAATGGGCAAAACAGGTTGGACGTGAAAAGCACCGGATGGAAGCTTTTGTGCGTTTCAAAAAATGTCAGGATGGTTTGTTCTTAAGTTTGATCAAGCCAGATTTTAATGTGCTACCGATTATTAGCAAACACTTCAAGGAACGTTACCAGGATCAGACCTGGCTGATTTATGATGAACAGCGCAAATATGGTATCTACTATGATTTAAAAAATTTACATCAGGTAGAAATGAATGCAGTACAGATAGATCCACGAGTCCGGCTTGGACATAGTCAGTCTTTCAGCGTTGAACTGGATGATGAGGAATTACTCTATGACCAGCTTTGGAAAGACTATTTTCATAGTGTGAATATTCAGGCACGTAAGAATATGAAGCTGCATATTCAATATGTGCCTAAACGCTATTGGCGATATATGAATGAAAAAGCACTTTGAAACACATGCTTCAGGATTTTCAGGCATAATCAGAGCGCTATTGTTTTTTGATTGAGTAATGTGTTTATGAAGGTATGGCTGAGTACATTGGCGCTAGGCTTGACGTTGACTGCATGTTCGCAAGAACCTGAAAAGGTTGAGGTGGACCCCGCTCAGTATCAGGTTAAAAATGCTCAGGAATTACAGCAACGCTTTGATACGCTAAATCAAAAACTGGCAACTGACTTTAGCCAGTTTAAGAAGGTCGAAAGTATTGCCTTTGCGCATCAGTTCCCTTTAGATGTAAATAACCTGAGAACCTTGAATCAGCATTTGGTCGCAAGCACAGCACTTAAGTCCAGTAAAATGGCCTATTGCGATATGATGAATGGCTATTTTGCCGAGATGTATCGACTGGGGCATTACAATCTTAATTTAGTGAATGATATTCAGCTGCCAAATACAGAAAAAGAAGATCTTAAAGCGAATTTCTCAACGGCTGATCAGTTCTATACCTTTATTCTGGATCGCTATACCAGCTATCGTCAGGTACAACAAACCATGAATTATGGGTGTAATCTAAAAGCGGCACTATAAATTTTTAAGATTATTCAGTGCATAAAAGAAGCCCATCATCAGATGGGCTTCTTTTATGCTGGAGTATTAACAGCCGGTTAGTTTTTCTGGTTGAGGTTTTTCGCCCGGGAAGAAAATCGGACGGAGTTTTACCCCAATACCATTTCCCACAAAGGCAAATACCAGCCATAACCAGCCATGTACACTGCCTGAAGCAATACCACTGAAATATGCGCCAATGTTACAGCCATAAGCCAAACGTGCGCCATAGCCGAGCATCAAGCCACCAATGACTGCTGCTAGTAATGAACGTTTTGGAATATTGAAATTGGGTGCAAATTTACCTGCCAGACTTGCAGCAAGGAGGGCGCCAAGCATGATGCCAAAGTTCATCATTGACGTGATGTCAAACCAGAGTGATTCTGATAATGCTTTAGCATTGCCTGGTTGTTGCCAATATGCCCAAGAAGCAACATCTACACCTACGAAACTTGCCGATTTCGCTGCCCAAACGGCAAGGGCAGAAGTTACCCCCCATGGACGTCCAGCCAGTGCCAAAGTCGCAAAGTTAAGCAGGGTTAAAATGATACCGCCCCAGATCAATGGCCATGGACCACGAAGAAAGCGTTTCCAACCTTGATGCTGGCTTTGTGGTTCAGCTTCCAGACTGCCATGGCGTTTCTTTTCGAGAAACACAGTCGCAGCGGCAATAATTGCAAATACCAGAAAGCTGAGTAACAGTGCAGGCACTACCCCGAAGCTTTTCACAATCGAAATGGGTGCCAGATGTGGCAGATTAAACCACCAGTCGAGATGAGACGTTGCGATCAGCGAACCTGCACAGAAGAAGAACAGAGTTACCAGCATACGCGCACTACCACCACCAACGGTATAGAGCGTACCTGATGCACAGCCGCCACCGAGCTGCATGCCAATACCGAAAATAAAGGCACCAATCATGACTGACATGGAAACGGGATTAACATTACCTTTGACAGGATTACCGAACAGCTCACCGGCACCAAGGGCGGGAAAGAAAAGCAATACTGCCAGAGCGAGCATAATCATTTGCGCGCGTAACCCACGACCGCGACGTTCCTTGATAAACACACGCCAGCTAGAAGTGAAACCAAAAGAGGCATGGTACAGGGTCATGCCCAAGGCACCACCGACCAGGAATAAAAGCGCCTGATTCAGCCCTACGATTTGATAGGCACCGACTGTACCTAAAGCAAGTAAAATAAATGATACCCAAACCAATATATTAGATCGGTTTGAGGATGCAGCAATCACTGACATAGGAGAGATAAAATATCAAAAAATAAAGTGTGCCATTTTACAGCGCTGCTTTTTCAAAGCGAGTCCAAAACCTAAAATTTACACTTCAATATCTGATTCTTCATATCAATTTAGCTTATATGGCGTTAGGTCAGATTGATGTGAAAGAGCGAGATATTCCAGGAAAGGAACAGCATGGCAGCGATAGCAAAAAAGGGAATATATTAACTGGCATTTAGCTTTAACGTCTTGGTAAAGTAAGCTGGTAATCGCGTCTAAAATTGCCAGTGAAAACATACCTACCATTATTGCGGCAGCTGAGATCAGTTGCTTAAGACTGAGCAAGATTTAAGATATGGGAAATAATGTTCGTACAGAAAAGACAAGGGTAGCTGGTCTGCTAATTTTTAATGATTTAGCGGTGGTATTGGCATGAACACTGATCTTATCCTGCACGAGCCAAGGCTCCAATGCATGATGATCCAGCTATATTGCAATCTCACGCCAGTTCTTGAGTAACTACGTATAATATAAATCCAGATCAATTGGCTGAGTTCGGCTTCAGGATTCACTTTTCCAGGTATCAAATCTGAAAGATAGGTGAGAGAATAAAAAAGCCTGCAAAATGCAGGCTTTTTAAAGCACTGGGGGCTTGAAAAAGAATCAAGTAACCAGAATTAATTTTCAGCTTCTTGGCGTACTTTTGCTGCGCCTTCTTCAACTGAACCTGCAACAGAGGCTGTTGCATCTTTGGCTGCTTCTTTAGCACGTTGGGCTGCAGCTTCAGCACTTGCGGCTGCTCTATCTGTTGCTTCCGCCGTATTTGCTGCTGCATTATCCAGAGCTTGGTCGGTTTCAGCTGCAGCTTCGCGGCTCGCATCTTCCATATCATGACCTGCCTGTTCCGCAGCATTCTCCAGGTGCTCACCTGTACTTGCGCCAGTTTCAGGTTGTTTCTCCTTGCTACAGCCTACAAGTGCCACAGTTGTCGCCAAACCTAAAGCGATAAGAAGTTTATTCATTGTGTTATATCCTTTTGTTGTCATAGATCATTGATATAAAAATATTATCGGAATCACGTGCTTCAGAATGCTACAAAATGTGGCGTTCATGTAAATTTTGTCAACCGTTTTATAAACTATTGAAAACAAAAAAAGCCTGCTCGAAGGCAGGCTTTTTAAGCAAGAAAAATTACAGTCCAGCAGAAGCACGTAATGCTTCAACCTTATCTGTTTTTTCCCAGGTAAACGCAGTATCTGAACCTTCACGACCGAAGTGACCATAAGCTGCTGTTTGCTTATACATCGGCTGGATCAGGTTTAACATACGGGTAATACCATATGGACGCAGATCGAAGTGCTCACGAACCAATTGAACGATCAACTCGTCAGATACTTTACCGGTATTAAAGGTATTGATTGAAATAGAAGTTGGCTCAGCCACACCAATTGCATAAGACACCTGAATTTCACATTTATCAGCAAGTCCAGCAGCAACGATATTTTTCGCTACATAACGACCTGCATAAGCAGCAGAACGGTCAACTTTCGATGGATCTTTACCAGAGAATGCACCACCACCATGACGCGCCATACCACCGTAAGTATCTACAATAATTTTACGGCCAGTCAGACCACAGTCACCTACAGGACCACCGATTACGAACATACCGGTCGGGTTGATGTGGAATTTGGTCTCTGCATGGAACATTTCAGCTGGAATGATTTTCTTCACGATTTCTTCAATCACAGCTTCTTTTAGGTTCGCTTGTGAAATTTCAGGATCATGTTGAGTTGATAGGACCACTGCATCTAAACGTACCGGCATGCCATTTTCATAAGCGAAAGTTACCTGGCTTTTCGCATCTGGGCGTAACCATGGCAATGAGCCATTACGACGTAATTCAGCCTGCTTTTCCATTAGGCGGTGTGCATAAGAAATTGGCGCAGGCATTAATACGTCAGTTTCACGGCTGGCATAACCAAACATCAGGCCCTGGTCACCGGCACCTTGATCTTCTGGCTTTTGACGGTCTACACCCTGAGCAATTTCAGGAGATTGTTTACCGATCATGTTGATCACGGCACAGGTTGAACCATCAAAGCCAAGATCAGAATGATGATAACCAATGCCATTTACGGTTTGACGTACGATTGCTTCAAAGTCGACGTTTGCAGTTGTTGTGATTTCACCGGCAAGTACAACCGCACCCGTTTTTACAAGCGTTTCACAAGCAACCCGCGCATATGGGTCTTCTTTTAAGATTGCATCCAAAATAGCATCACTGATTTGGTCAGCCATTTTATCTGGATGGCCTTCGCTTACAGATTCCGAGGTAAATACAGCGTACTCGCGCATAAGTCCTATCACAGTTAAATTTAAAGACCCGATATGTTACATCGTGTTGCGTCTAAGGACTAGGTTTGAACGGTAAAATTGGCTGAAATTGTTTCAATTTAATTTGTTTTTATTTGAATACTGGTATTTGAAAAACTGATATACCGCTCATATCAGTGGCTTTTGCTTATGTTTTGCTCAAGAAAAATCTGGTAGCTTTTTTTGGTCATTTTTTGTAGCAGCAGAGCTAGGCTTCTTATACCTTAGATTAATTTTTCCAAAGAAGAAGCAATCTTATTGTTTGAAAATGCATTTTACTGTCGCAAACCACTCCATCAATCGTGATGATTTAAGCTAAGGTTAATGAGCTAAAAACTTTATTAATCTGATCGGCGCATAATATATAGAAGAATTGCATCAAGACTTTGATCTAAAATTTATAAAATTTCATTAGATGTATAAGCCTACAGACTAGGCCTTATTTACTAAAAACGAAGAAGAGGGCAAAAGGTAAAATACAGCAGCGAGCTTTAGTTTATTTTTAGTCCTGCCGATGAGAGAAATAATTTGAATCAATAAAAGTTATATATGTATATTTAAGTGACTGACATTTTCAAGCGAATAATAAAAATTTGCTAGAAGGGAACTCGCTTGTAAAACATAAGAAAATTAGGGCGTGTCCTCATTTGGCTTTACACCAAATAAACATGCAAGCAATGTAAATCATAGACTGGTAATTTCGTGCAAGCTTATCAAATCGGGTTGCAATCGCTCGGAAATGTTTTAATCTCGAAAAT
>NZ_PQLP01000006.1:0-114743 GCF_002918965.1 Acinetobacter sp. ACNIH3
AGGCTTAACTTGGGCGGTCTGCCTTTGGCAGAGACATGCTTCTGCAATTGCTCAACCATCAAATAGAAAGTTGACCATGAGATGCCTGTGTATCGCTTGAACTGAGGATCAGAAAGCTTGTTTGAATTGATGTATTTCATTCGCAGATTATGCACGAATGCCAAGAAATCCGGAGTGCAAATATCAACCAAAAAGAAGATCGTTTTTTGATTTATGAAAGAGATCTAATTTTGTGAGCCAAATATATAAAACGGATATTAAATTAGGTAAAAATCATTGACTAAAATATTTTTAATTTAATTTCTTAAAACAAAAATTGAAAATTTCTATATAAAGACAAAAATCCACAATATAAATATTATAAAATTAAATAATTGATTATCAGAAATAAATATATATCTAGCTATTATTTTTAAAATAAAAACGGAGCATAAGCTCCGTTTTTATTTAGCAATCAACTCACTCTAACTACTTATTTTCTTTAACCTAATAATAAGTGAGTTTATACTGACTTATTAATGCATTGTTCGTGTATGAGCTTCATGATGGACATCATGACGGCCTAACTTAGTTGCAGTATAGATCAGGTAAATCGCTGATAGACCAACCAAGACATAAATAATTCGAGAAAGAGCGCTCTGCTCACCAAAGATTGCTGCGACCAAGTTAAAGTCGAATGCACCAACTAAGCCCCAATTCAGGCCACCAATAATGGCTAATGCATAGGCGATCCAGTCTAAAGTTCCAAGTCTTCTCATGATTTTTCTCCAAGCTAATGTTTGACTAATTCTCATCCAAAATTATGCAAGCCATAGTAAAATGAATATGTAGTCTTGATGCTAAAAGTCCCTATTCTGTGTTGATCTATGTTGAATAAATGTCATGTTATAAGCATTAAATTTTAATTGGGTTGGTTTTCTTTGAATTGTTCATATTTTACGTAAATCAAATCAGAATTAAGCTTTGAATATTTTATTAATGATATTTAATTTATTGATTTTAATATTTTTTATTTGATTTAAAAACAACTAAAGACTATGAATTATTTCTTCTACATTCTGATTTAATATTCTATCACGAATGGAAAAATTGCTTGTTTAAAAGTATGAGTAATAAATTTCATTAGTTTAGATTTTAATTTTCCGCTCAAAATATTTTCCTATGCAGTAATCAGATATTGAATATCTAAATCCAGTAATTGATAAAAATAGATGAAAGGCAATTATTGTGCTTTTTATCTGAGCAAAGGGATACTTTGATACTGTCTCTCAACAAATATACATTAGGGAAGTTTCTTGCAGATCATCAAGCCTGGATGGTTTCGTTTCAACGAGTTTTAGCTTATAAAATCATCTGCTTCCAGTTTCGCTTTTTTCTTATGTTGATACATATTCTTATCTGCCTCTATTAAGACCTCATGTAGATCTTTAGTCAGCTGACGGACTGCATAGCCAATTGCCACATGAATATTGGCAGCTGCAAATATTTCACTTAAACGATGATATAAAATCGCTGCGTCTTCAGCTTTGGTCTCAGGACATAAGATCGTAAATTCATCCCCACCCATACATGCAATCACATCATTAACACGCATATGTTCTACCAGTACATCTGAAGTACGCTGAATTAACTGGTCTCCTGCTTCGTGTCCAAACTAGTCATTCACCTGCTTTAAATCATTCAGGTCGATGCTAAATATTGCAGCTGGTAAGCCATAACGTTGACAGCGTCCCTCCTCAGCTTCTAACAGCTGATCCCAGGCGCGGCGATTATACAGTCCGGTTAAACTGTCGGTGAGTGCTTCTACCTCATAACGTTCACGTAAACGTCTCTGTTTATTTTCCCGCAATTCACTTTGTAAAATTGAGCTCAATAAACTGCCTAAAAGCGAAATGAGTGCCGCATCTTTTAAAATATCTTCAGAATGGGGCTTATCATCAATAGCGCAAATTGTTCCAAAAATTGATCCATCTTCATTAAATAGTGGCTCACCAATATAAGATTTGATCGACAGTTTGTTATTTATCGGTGCTTTTGAATAGAGTTCGATTTCGTTAGAACATGGCGCTATTTTAGGAGTTTTTCCCTGTACCATGTGATAGCAAAATGAATCCGCCCAACCAAATACTTCGCCTGGCTTAATATCATATTTTTGATTTTCTGCCTGGAGAATAATCCAATCATCATTTTCTACACGAGTGATCATCCATAAGCCAAAACCCAAATGCTGATGAAGATATTGAAGTACCTGCTTGCCCGCTTCTTCAAAATTATGAAATTTTATACTGTGCATGGAGAACACTCAGAATGATGAGTATTTGTAAATACTGCTTAGGGAGATTAAAAAAAGAATTATATAAGAATTGAATCAAAAAATATCCAGATTATTTCTAATAAAATCATTCAGTGAAAGATTAATTCATTATTTATTTGATTAGATTCATATTATTTTAAAAAATAAAAAAGCTGGTCAAATGACCAGCTTTTTTCAAGCTATCGTATTTTTAAGCAGCATAAGCTTTTGCCATTAAGGCTTCAATATCTTCCACAGTTTTGACCACTTTGGCAGTTAATACCAATGGGCCATTTTGAGTCGCAACTACATCGTCCTCAATACGAATTCCGATGCCACGCCATTTTGGATCAACCGTTTCATCATCAGGTGCAATATACAGACCGGGTTCTACAGTCACGACCATACCTTCTTCATAAGGACGCCATTCACCATTTGCCTTATAAGCACCGACATCATGCACGTCCATCCCCAACCAGTGTCCAGTACCATGCATATAGAACTGGCGGAAACTTTCGGTTTCGATAATTTCCTCAATCTTGCCCTGCATAATCCCCAAGTCCAGCAAACCTTGAACCAGAATTCGCACTGCCACATTGTGTGGTTCTTTATAGGAGTTGCCGATCTGAACTGCATTGATCGCAGCAATCTGTGCATCAAGCACGATGTTATAAAGTGCTTTTTGTTCAGGACTGAATTTACCATTTACCGGGAAAGTACGGGTAATGTCGGATGCATAGAACTGATATTCGCAGGCTGCATCAATCAGCACCAGATCACCGTCTTTCAGTTCTTTGTCATTTTCCACATAGTGCAGGATGCAGGCATTTTCACCACCACCGACAATACTGTTATAAGAAGGTACACAGCCATTTTTGCCAAATACATAGTTCAGCTCTGCTTCCAGTGCATATTCCATCATACCCGGACGTACAGTCTGCATCGCTCTGGTATGTGCTTCCGCAGAAATATCTGATGCGATCTGCATCAGTTCAATTTCATTGGCATCTTTATGCAGACGCATTTCATCAACAATACGGTCTAACTGAACGATTTGAGCAGGTGCAGATTTTCCTCGACGGCTTTCACCACTGGCTTGTGCAATCCATTTCGCGACACGCGCATCAAACTCTGCACTATGGCCGACCCGGTAGAATAATTTGTCCTTGTTTTGCAATTTTTCCAGAATTTCTTCATCAAGCAGATCAATCGCATAAGCTTCATCTGCCTCATAGTCATCGACAGCACCATCCACCCCGGCACGATAACCATTCCAGATTTCCATCTCGCGGTCACGTTCACGACAGAATAGACTGTAGGTATAACCTTCTTCTTCGCTGTCAAAGGTTTCGATCACAGCCACAGCTTCTGGTTCAGCAAAGCCCGTCAAATAAAAGAAACTGCTATCGGCACGATATTTATAGTCAGCATCACGGTTACGCAGGGCCACTGGGCTGGTGGCGATAATGGCAATACTGCGTAGTCCTATTTCCCCGGCGAGGATATCACGACGTTCCTGAAATTCTGCTTGTGTCAGTTTCTTCATTGGTCCTTACTTCTTATATCAATGCTGTTCTTGAATATGATTTGATACCAGAGTAAGCCAGAGGATGACTGGACTTATTCCGGTTTTTCTAAAGCTAAATAGCTATAGTTCAGCTTGGGCGATGTGGTGAGAAAATTTCAACTACAGATTGTGCCTGAGCTGGATCCGTAGACTCAGTTTTTACTTTAGCTGTAAAACGTTTCAAAAGTGGCGTTTCCTCAACTTCAACTTTTTTACGACCCACAGACAAACTCACTGGAATCAGACGTACAAATTCGTACAACTCCAGATAGCTTTCCTCACCTTCAGCATCGTCGTCAGAATCTTCAAATTCAACTGCTGCAACATCTTGTAAATGTTCAATCAGTTCCATTTCATCATCACGAATATAGCCTGTTGCCAGACCAAAACCAAGCACTACACCGGCACACCAGTCTGCCAATGCCTGCACACGTTCTGCCAGGCTATGCTCGTCATCTGGAAGTAATGGAAGATAATCCAGCTCATCTTCAGAAAGTGAGTGGAATACGTCTTCTGCTTCACCTGTTAGTAATTCCAATGCTTCCGCATCAAGCTCAGGGACATCTAAAGTTTCCAGAATCTGTAACCATTCTTCGCTACTCGGCGCCTGGGTCACACAAACAATACCGGTAAGCAAACCCTGAAGTTCGCTTGGGCTGGAAATTTCCTCAATTGAAGAAAAATTGCGGTGCCAATCTGACCAACCTGAAATATCGTCTTGCATTCGTTTATCCAATCTCTATACTGCTTATATATTACCTTTGTTTGCAATACTGTGCGACCTCGATATGTTAGAAGAATTACAGCGTCTACAAGTGCATATTGGCGTTTTAAAAACGCGCCTTGCACATCTGGAGAACGAAAACTCCAGCCTGCGTGAAGAACAGGACTCCTCTCTGAGTCAGCATCAAGCCGAAATCATTCAAAAAAACAGCATTATTAGCCAAAAACAACAAGAAAATGACAGTTTAACTGAGCAGTTAGCTGAGTCTCGCTCGCAATATCAACAGCTTAATAATGATGCGACTGCACTCGCAGACCGGTATGGCCGTCTAGAAAAAAGCTGCACCGATCTGAAAAACCGTTTTCAGGAAATTCTGGCTGAGCGTAATGAACTGCGTGCTTTAAAAGAAAAGCTGCTGAATGAACAGCAACAGGCACGTCAGGAAATTCAGCGCCTGCATCAGGAAACTGAGCGTCTGACCCAGAAGAATGAGCATGCTAAAGCCAAGGTTGAAGCGATTATCCAGCGTCTGGCGATTCTGGGCACAGCTCAAGATCATCATGCACAGGAAATTCAGCAATTGGCCCATCCGACTGAAACGACTGAGGAAGCGTCAACATGAGCGAACAGATTGCTATTGATTTAAGAGTAATTGGCCACAGTTTCCGTCTGGCCTCCACCGCAGATCAACGCGAAGAACTTGAACGTGCAGCGCAACTATTGAATGACAAATACGATGAATTTCGCCGTAAAGCACCTCGTATGGAACCAAGCAAACTGGTGATTATGGTAGCGCTAGAACTGATGCAGGAAGTATTGAGCATGAATAAATCACTGCAACAATATGCCCACTGCGAACGTTTGTTACAAACTATTTTAGAAGAAGTTGAAGAACTGACTGAATAAGCAGACTTTTTGTTTAAACTTCATTCGATCAATGGTCAAGTTTACAGTTCCAACACAGCATAGAGTTGCCACATAAACTTTATCGTTTATACTAAGTCTAACTCTGGGATGTTCGCCAGCGGGTCTATTCCCCTGCCGATACTTAAACTTATGGATTGCGTTCTGTATATTTAGAGTGTATGCCCACCTTCGAGTGGGAAACCCAGCAAGTATACGTCGCGTCCACCTTGAACTCATCGGGTTCAGGGTAACGACACATGCAGCGGCATCTTCGGAGTGTTTTATTTTTTGAGAATATGAGCAGCTCAATTCTTGGCAGTATTATAAAAACATTTTAATTTTCAAAATCTAATCTTATTTAACACCATCTTTTATTCAATTAGCTTGATTTCACGCGCCAATTCACCCTCCATTTCAGGTAACACTTTTTGTAAAAATTGAATGGTCGCGGTTGCCTCTTGTACAGAAATCACTTTTACCTTTACCAGCTGTCGCTGCATTTCCAAAATTCTACTTACTTCTCTTAGGTCTGGTTTTCTGCCTTGGCTGAGATGATTCGAAATATCTGCCAATTGCATATAGAGATCATCACGCTTCTGTATGATTTGCTGATTCTGTTGTGCAATTTTCTGCTCATTTTCAAGCATAGGAGTTGGATCAGGTAGCTGTGATTCTTGCTGGATCAAGACGGGCTGTTCATCCAAACTCGAGTGTTCTGCTTTTGCAATACTGTCTTCATCTTTCATTAAAAGAAGCATCAGTGCTAAACCACTGAAGAAGATCATTGCAATACCGATGATCATATTTTTATTGTTATTCAGCATTTCGCGTTTATCCTAAAAATTCATATTAAAACAGCAGAGAGGTTCTCTACTGTTTTAACACTTTTATTTTTATGGGGTAGACCAGTCTTTAGGTGCATAACCAATACGAACCCGTTGCGGATGATTGCCTACAGGCACGCTCATCACTTTATTGCCTGTAGCAAAATCAATCACTGTCACTACATCTGTTTCACTTTCAGAAATGACACAGTTTTTGCCATCTGGGCTTAGGGTAGCCCAATATGGTTTACCGGCTGGAATTAAAGGACCGGCTGTTAAGGTTTTACGATTCACAATAGTGGCGTAATTATCCATTGTCCCTGCAACACAGAGTTTTTCACCATCGCCACTAATTGAAAGTCCGTGGTGGCGGGAATCATTGACCCATTTGGTACGATCACTTGGAATCGTACTGCTGCCTGGCAGCTGACCGATACGGGTAATTTTGTCCTGATTTAGGTCATATTCAATCAGACCATTAAAGAAAGAGACCTGCGCATAGATTTTGCTTTCATCCTTACTCAAGACCATTGGACGAACTGAATTGGACAAATCTTTACGCCCAAATTTATCTAAAGCTGGCCGGAAATCAATTTTCTTTAAAACCTTAAAAGTATTTGCATCGGCAATAGTGATAAAACGTTTACCCTTAGTAAAGTCCTGCCATTGGGCATCCATGGATGTTTCGACATTACCGATTGCAGAATTCAGGATTTTATTTCCACCATTAAAGTAGATATTTTCATGGGGTTTATCCCCTGTCGCGAAGCGTCCTAATTCCTTGCCTGTATTGATATCCAGGACATGTACCACATTGCCCGAGGATGCAGAAACAGCCACGCGCTGTCCATCTGGTGAAACTGCCATATGGTCTGCCCGGAAGCCTTCGACTGGTGTACGCCAGTTAATTTTGCCAGTTTTGATATTAATTGATACCACATCGGCAAAACTTGGACGTGAAGCCACAACGGACTGACCGTCTGGTGTGGAATACATATCATCTACCAGCTGATCATTACCTTCCCCTGCCGTCGCCTGGATATAAGTATAAGCAATTAATTTGATTGGATTAAGATGGATCTCAAGTAAGCGCTCTTTGCGATCCGGAATCATATTAATCACCCCGACTTTACCAAAATCACCTGATGGACGGATCACCGTGACTGTACCATCCCAGTTATTACCGACAAAAAAAACCTGTTGTGTATTCGGTGGTGCGGGCAAGTTAGGCACTGCAGCATAGCTTAATCCTGCCAGCATGCTACCGAGACCAAAAAATAGTTGTGTAAACCGTGTTAATGGCTTGATTTTATTATTCAATCCTGAATTGTTTTTTATATTATTCTTGAGTTGAGTTTTAGCTCTTCGACCAGGGCAAAACTTCAAGCTGTTCCAATATACAAAGGTATTTGGATTGTTGGGGAAGTTTCCGATAAATAAATTAATTCTATGTATATTAATAAAATATTTTTCAATACTCGACTAGCTGTGAAAATTCTTAGTCATCACCTGCTTTTACTCAAAATTTATCTTCTTTAGGTCTTCTTTTTTACTTTTTTCTTTTCCTGCCTTAGACTTATGCTCAGCACCATCTAAAGTTCAGATAATTTATGTATACGACCGTTCAGGAACTCCGAAAAAAAATCCGCCAAGCCCGTCGTCGCATTTCCCGATTTGAACAAAAAAAATCTGCCCAGCAGGTGCTAAATCTGCTTAGATCAAATTCTCAATTTATTCACTCACAGCATGTCGGTCTTTACTTAGATGCTTTTGGTGAAATTCGCACTCAGCAAATTATTGAATATTGTTTCTCTGTCGATAAAAAAGTCTATTTGCCAGTGATCTGTAACATGAATCAGCGATTAGAATGGGTACGGATTAACAAACACCTATACCGAAACAAGCGTTTTTTCCATCACCGTTTAGGCATGCGTGAACCTATGCAAAGTCGTGGTTTGCATGTATCAAAACTTGATTTATTAATTATGCCGTTATTGATCTGTGACTATCGAGGTACCCGGATCGGGATGGGTGGTGGGTATTATGACCGTACCTTGGCGACAGCGTATAAAAAACCCTATCGTCTTGGTTTGGCACATGATTTACAGCTTGTAGAAACATCATTACCCCGGGAAAAATGGGATCAGCCTGTAGATGCACTTTTAACTCCTACACGCTTATTACATTTTAAGCGTTTGTAAATCAATTCATTGACTAAGTTACTTTTAAATCAAATAATTAGTCAATAATTATACAATTTCATCTGAACGGCCCTTGTAATTTTAAAAATACCCATCACTATAAAATACATGGCAACATCGTTGTCACTCATTAGGAGTGCCCATGTCTGAAATTATTATGAATGAAGAAAGCTTTGAGCCTCAGGTTCCAAGTGTATTACCACTTTTAGCGTTACGTGATGTAGTGGTATATCCACACATGCAAATCGCGCTATTTGTCGGTCGTGAAAAATCGATCAATGCAGTTGATGTGGCTCGTAACAGTGACAATCTGGTATTTGTGGTTGCGCAAAAAGATTCGCTTACAGAAGAAATTGATCACGACAACTTATATCAATACGGTACTGTCGCGAAGATTGTGCAGGTTGTGAATCATGAAAATGATGAAAACTGTATCAAGGTACTCATTGAAGGCCTTTATCGTGCCAAATTAACTAAAATCATTGATGACACTGATTATCTGACTGCTGAACATGAGCTTAGTCCGATCACTGTCAAGATGGACAATGATACTCAGGATACCCGTGTAGAGGAACTGCGTGCGTTATTTGCCCAGTATGCAGAAGCGAAGTTACGTAATGCACGTGAACTGATTGCAGCTGCAAATAAAATTGAAGACTTGCTTCAGTTATTGTTCTTCGTGGCAACCCGTGTACCGCTGAACATCGAAATCAAGCAAAAATTCCTTGAGCACGATGAGTTTGAAGCACATCTAACTGAACTCATGACTTATTTATTGCAACAGTCTGAAGAACAGCAGATTGAGCAAACCCTGCATGATTCAGTTAAACGCCAAATGGAAAAGAATCAGCGTGAATATTTCCTGAATGAAAAAATGAAGGTGATTCAACGCGAACTTTCTGACCTGAATGGCGGTGCAGAAGATGATGTCGCTGAGATTGAAAAACGTCTGGCTGAAGCAGACCTGCCTGAGCACGTACGTAAAAAAGCGGAAGCTGAGTTCCGCAAGCTGAAAGCAATGCAACCTGCATCAAGTGAAGCTGCGGTTGTTCGCAACTATCTTGAAGTGATCTTAGATACACCTTGGAATAAAGCGAGCAAAGTCAGCATTAACCTGAACAAGGCTCAGGAAATTCTGGATGCTGATCATTATGGTCTGAATGATGTCAAAGATCGTATTGTGGAATATCTGGCAGTTCAGTCACGTGTGAAAAAACTGCGTGGCCCGATTCTATGTCTAGTAGGTCCTCCGGGTGTAGGTAAAACCTCTCTGGGTGAATCTGTTGCCAAAGCAACTGGTCGTGAATTCGTGCGTATGGCCCTAGGTGGTGTACGTGATGAAGCTGAGATCCGTGGTCACCGTCGTACTTATATCGGTGCGATGCCAGGTAAAATTGTGCAGTCTTTAACCAAAGTTGGTGTAAAAAACCCACTGTTCTTGCTTGATGAAATCGACAAGATGGCTCAGGACTACCGTGGTGACCCTGCTTCTGCACTGCTTGAAGTACTAGATCCATCACAAAATAGTAAGTTCAACGATCATTACCTGGATCTGGATCTGGATCTGTCTGAAGTGATGTTCATCTGTACTGCGAACAGCATGAATATTCCGGAAGCTTTGCTTGACCGTATGGAAGTGATTCGTCTACCGGGTTATACCGAAGATGAAAAAGTCAATATTGCTGAACGCTATCTTGTTCCGAAAGCAATCAAGAACAATGGTTTACGCAGCAAAGAATTGACCATTCATGAAGAGGCGATTCGCGACATCGTACAGCGTTATACCCGCGAAGCTGGTGTGCGTAGCCTGGAACGTGAAGTTTCTAAAATTGCCCGTAAGGTAGTTAAAGAAGCGGTGAGCAAGAAAGCGAAAAATCTTCAGCTTGAAGTGAATTCGAACAACTTGCCAGAGTACCTGGGTCCTCACAAATTCGATTTCGGCATGGCTGAAGAAGAACCAGAAGTGGGTCGCGTAAATGGTCTGGCTTGGACTTCGGTTGGTGGTGAGTTACTGACAATTGAAGTAGCAGCGGTTCCGGGTAAAGGTAAATTCATTACTACCGGTTCTCTCGGTGATGTGATGAAAGAATCGATTACCGCCGCGATGACCGTAGTACGTACGCGTGCAGCTGAATTGGGTATCGAAGCTTCCCGCTTTGAAGAAACCGATGTACACGTACATTTACCTGAAGGTGCGACACCGAAAGATGGCCCATCTGCTGGTCTGGCACTAACCACTGCTCTCGTGTCTGCATTCACAGGTATTACGATTCGTCCTGATATCGCGATGACCGGTGAAACCAGCTTACGTGGTCGTGCGATGCGTATCGGTGGTCTGAAGGAAAAACTGCTTGCTGCTCACCGTGGTGGGATCAAGCTGGTATTCATTCCGCAAGACAACGTACGTGACTTGGCTGAAATTCCTGAAAATGTGAAAGAAGGTCTGGAAATCAAAGCCGTGAAATCAATCGATGAGATTTTACCATTGGCACTTACCTCTATGCCGAAAGCATTGGTAAAAACCCCAATTGTAAAAGCGACTGATGAATCTAAAGCCGCACGTCACTAAGTGATCTGCTCATAAAAAAAACCTGCTCCGGCAGGTTTTTTTTATTATCTCTACCTAAATTTTATGGATTTAGAACGGTTTGCATCAATCCGTCTACCACATAAGCCATTTTTTTCAGATCCAGTTTATCTAGAGTGTCCTGCTCAGTGTTGTAATAAGGATAACGGTAATGAGCTGTGTCACTGATCAGTACAGTTGGAAAATTCTGCTTGGCATAACTGAGATAGCCCGAATAATCCAGTCCCTGCATAAAAGTAGGAATAATAAAACGTTCACACTCTAAACGCTGACGCGTCTGCATAGCTTCGCAAAATTTTCCTGTAAGTCCTACTGAACTTAGATGTCCAATACTGGCAATATAATTGGCATGCCGAGGATAAAACCATTTTAGAGTTGCCTGATAACTCTGTACCAGATTTTCATCATAGTAACCAATAGAGTCCAGTACAAAGACGCCACGTATTTTCTGCTTTTGTTTTCTCAATGACTTGGCATGGATCGCACTGCCCATATGCTCTGTGTTGAGATACGGCGGTTCTTCCAGACCATAGAAAACAAACTCGATATTATTTTTCAGTTTATTTTTTTGCAGGGCCAACAATCGTGCAGCTTCCACCACTCCTACGACGCCAGAAGCATTATTATTCGCACCGAGATGATTGGCAAAAACATCATAGTGAGCACCAATAACGATTTTATCTTTGGCTTTTATATTGAGCTGGCAAACCAGATTGCGATAGCCCTGACTATTCACAATATAGCTTTGAAATTGACACGGGATACCAAAGCGTCGCATCTGCTCTTTCAACCAACCGGATACCCGGTTCAGTTCAGCCGTATTCTTGTGATTTCTAAATTCATCCACATTCAGGATCTGGCTAAAGTAAAGCTCGAAATTTTTGACTTGAGCATTTCTGGCTGGATTGGCCCAGGCCCAGCTCGGGAAGATTAAAGACAGACTGATCAGCAAACCCAGATAACTTTTTCTTAAAATGGCTACAATCCGCATTTGTTATTATTTCCATGACATGATCAAGCAGAAACTTGAACTCTGGATATTTATGCAGCAGTGCTTTTTCTAATGCAATTTCAATTTGTTTCTATATTCAACTTCATGTTGTTTCATCGTTATAATAAGCACTTCTGAACTACACGATGTCTGTATGAAAATCCGTATTCTGACCATTGGTCAAAAAATGCCAGCTTGGGTGCTCACTGGTTTTGAAGATTATTTCAAGCGCATACAGCCATTTGTTCAAACACAAATCATTGAATTGCCGATGGCGAAACGTGGCAAGAATGATTCAGAAGCCGACATCCTGAAATATCGTAATATCGAAGGCGATAGTATCCTGAATGCATTAAAGTCAAATGAAACCCTGATCGCACTGGAAGTCGGCGGTCGTGAATTCAGTACCGAAAAACTGGCTGAAACCATGAAAGGCTGGATGCTGGAAGGTAATGATGTGGCTTTAGCCATTGGTGGGCCGGATGGTCATTCTGAAGCGGTACGTAAGGCAGCTGCATGGCACTGGTCACTATCCAAACTGACCTTGCCGCATCCCCTGGTTCGTGTCATGCTGATTGAACAGTTGTACCGTGCCATGAGCATTAATCATAATCACCCTTATCACCGTGCGGGTTAAGGTGAGAATTGGCTATTGTTCTATTTCCGCAACGAATTGTTGAACAATCTCCCCTCCTTACTTCGCTTGCTTTCATGCATTATTGAAGACATCTTCCAGATGTGGCTTGAACTATGAACTTACAAACGCTTCCCGGCCTGTTTATCTCCCATGGCTCTCCAATGCTTGCCCTGAATCCTGAACAGGTAGGTCCAGCACTGGAGCGTTTAAGTGTCAATTTGCCACGTCCAGAGGCAATCATTGTAATGTCTGCCCACTGGGAAAGTAATGCACTGGAAGTAAATACCGGTATTCGTCCAGAAACCTGGCATGATTTCCGTGGCTTCCCGCCTCAACTATATCAACTACGTTATCCTGCGCCGGGTCAACCAGAACTGGCTGAACAGATTCTCGGCTTGCTGTCTGAAGCTGGCTTTAGCGCCTATGCCAATAATTCACGCCCGCGTGATCATGGCGTGTGGATGCCACTGCTACATATGTATCCGGATGCAGATATTCCGGTGGTAGAAATTTCCCTGCCCATCAACCTGACTGCACATGACATTTATAAAATTGGTCAAACGCTAGCCCCCCTGCGTGAGCAGCAGGTCCTATTGATTGGTTCAGGCAGTATCACGCATAACCTGCGAGAGCTGGATCGTACTGGACTATCCAATATTGTTCCAGAATGGGCCTCAACCTTCCGCAATTATGTGGTAAGCAAACTCGCTCATAGTGACTATGAAGCAGTATTGGATTGGCCAAGTATTCCTTACCTGGAACGTAATCACCCGACCCTGGAACACTTTGCACCGATTTTCTTTGCAATGGGAACTGGTACCCGTTTCAGTCTGGTGCATAGCAGCTTTAGCATGGGTTCACTGGGTATGGATATCTATCGTTTTGACTAGGATTTAAAGGCTCTATCTGAGCCTTTTTTCTTAGGTCTAAGAAAATCTTCCTGTCTTATTTTACTCATCATGCAATTTTCATGGATACATTTTGCTACCTAAAGCTTCAGAATGTATCCATATTTTTTAAAAATGAATCGTTTAAGCTTAAGTCTGATTTATTTGCTTCATGACTATTCAATCAATGAAATTAAAATACTTAATTATTGCATTATTCCCTTTAACCCTTGCAGCTTGTCAGTCCAATGATGTCCAAAAAGTAGGAGATCTTGCCGTGTCTGTATTACAGCAACAAAATGCCGCCAATACTTTGAGTGCTTATGAATGGCACATTGATACCGGTGCAAAAGAACATATGGTACTGAGCTTCCATGATGAGAATCGTTTTAGTGTCACTACCAGCTGCAATAGCTTGGGTGGTAGCTGGAAAATCTCTGAGGGTCAGCTGGAAACTGGCACCCTAATCTCAACCATGAAAGCTTGTGATACCAATGCCATGCAACAGGAAAAGCTGGCAGGCGAAATTTTTAATGATGCCCGTATTCCATTTAGCTTAAATACCAGTGATGCTCAAAATCCGGTTTTGACTCTGACCGTAAACAGAAAGGCTTACGTCTTCACAGGGAAGATGACGCCAGAAGCCCGTTATAATGGTCAGGCTGATATCATTTTCCTGGAAATTTCTCCTAAAACCAAAGCTTGTACGGGTGTAGCACAGCAAACCTGCCTTCAGGTGCGCGAAGTCAAATACAATGAGCAGGGCTTAAAAACTCAGGTCGATAAAGATTGGAACCTGTTCTATGACCAAATCGAAGGCTTCCAGCATACGCCAAATGAGCGTCAGGTAATTCGCGTAAAACGCTTTGAAATCAAGAATCCGGCAGCAGATCAGTCTAAATATGCCTATATATTTGATATGGCCGTCGAGCGTGAAGCAGTAAAAGGCTCGCTATAAAATATTTTTATAACAGAGACAAAAAAACCGAGGCGATGGCCTCGGTTTTTTTAAAGCTTAAACTAAGTCAGACTTAGAATACGCCTTGAGCAAGCATTGCATCAGCAACTTTTACGAAGCCCGCAATGTTTGCACCGTCAACATAGTTCACAGTACCGTCTTCTTTAGTACCGAATTTCACACAGTTACGGTGAATTTCTTTCATGATTGCATGAAGACGTTCATCAACTTCTTCGAAAGTCCAGCCAAGACGCAATGCATTTTGAGACATTTCAAGACCAGAAGTTGCCACACCACCTGCATTCGATGCTTTACCTGGAGCGTAAAGGATTTTCGCTTCAACGAATTTCTCTACAGCACCTAGAGTAGATGGCATGTTTGCACCTTCAGCAACACAGATTGCACCGTTTGCAAGAAGTTTAGCAGCATCATCAGCATCTAGTTCGTTTTGAGTTGCACATGGAAGCGCGATATCACACTTAATACCCCAAGGACGTTGACCTTCAAGGTATTCGAAACCGTGTTTAGACGCGAACTCAGAGATACGACCACGCTTAACGTTTTTCAGTTCCATCACTTCAGCAAGAAGTTCATCAGTGAAACCGTCTTTAACATAAACAGTTCCCGCAGAGTCAGATAGAGAAACGACCTTAGCACCTAAGAACATTGCTTTTTCAGCAGCGTACTGCGCAACGTTACCTGAACCAGAAATGGTCACGACTTTATCTTTGAAGCTATCGCCACGAGTTTTCAGCATTTCCTCAGCGAAATACACAGTACCGTAACCAGTTGCTTCAGGACGAGCCAATGAACCACCGAAAGACAAGCCTTTACCAGTGAATACGCATGAAGTGTCATTACTGAGCTTCTTCATCATACCCGCCATATAACCTACTTCACGGCCGCCTACACCAATGTCACCCGCAGGGATATCAGTATTAGAACCAAGGTGACGGTAAAGCTCGATAATTAACGCTTGGCAGAAACGCATGATTTCGCCTTCTGACTTGCCTTTAGGATCAAAGTCAGAACCACCTTTACCACCGCCCATAGGCAAAGTAGTCAAAGCATTTTTAAACGTTTGTTCAAAGCCCAGGAATTTCAGAATTGAAAGGTTCACAGATGGGTGGAAACGCATACCACCTTTAAATGGACCAATCGCTGAGTTGTACTGTACGCGGAACGCACGGTTTACTTGAGTTTGACCTTGGTCATCTACCCAAGAAACGCGGAACTGGATCGCACGCTCTGGTTCAACTAGACGTTCTAGTAAACCGTGAGCTGCATATTGTGGGTTCTTTTGAATGAACGGCCACAAGCTTGTCATCACTTCTTCTACAGCTTGAAGAAATTCTGGTTGATGTGCATCACGTGTTTTAACGTAATCTAGGAACTCATTAAGTGTGTTGTATTTCAACGCTTAATCCTCAGCAGAAAATGGATCAAAATTGGTCAAATTTACAATCAATGTTAAATTTTGGCGCAAAATATTAAATATCTTTTGTAACTAATCTACAATACTTTTTTTAAAAATAGTTTAAATTTAATTTGATAACAATTATTTATATTGATTATGAATATTTTTTCTGTGTGCTTAAATGCCAATTGAATCAATGCTTAATTGTTAATTTATGCCTGATAATAATGCACAAAGTGACCCTTATTCGTGCATAACTTAGTTCCTTAAAAACATGTTAAAATCATTAAATTGACATATTTTGTTTCATTCACTCTAAGGCTCAGCCTGAGCAGCCTAGGTTATTCATGAATTCGCAAATCTCTCTAGTCCAGTCTATTGATGCTTTATTGCCCCAAACCCAGTGCGGTCTATGTGGTCATCGTGATGGCTGCCTACCCTATGCCCAGTCCATTGCCGAGGGAGAAGAAGCCAACAAATGTGTACCCGGTGGACAGCCGGTGGCAGATGCCCTCGCCAGATTGTTAAATCGTCCTAAACTTAGTGTTGAGCCAAGTGTCTGGCCCATTCAGGCTGATGGGCGTCCTCAGCGCATGAAGGCAGTGATTCGTGAAGATGAATGCATTGGCTGTACCAAATGCATTAGTGCCTGCCCGGTCGATGCCATTATTGGCTCAGGAAAACTGATGCATACGGTACTGACAGATTTGTGTACTGGCTGCGAACTGTGTATTCCACCCTGCCCGGTCGACTGTATTGATCTGGTGGAAGATACCCATCCACTCATGTCAGATGAACAGCATGTGCAGGAACAGAATGATCTGCGCCAACGTTACTATGCACATATCCAACGTGAGGAAAAACGCCGCATTGACCGTAAAGGTCCTGTGGTACGTGCTGAAATCAATACCGAACTATTTGCCGAGTTCTCTGCACAAAGTCAAAATGTACCCGTGATTGAAGTGGTGGAAAAGCCAAATGAGGATGGATTGATTCAAGACGCCAAAACTACGATTGAGCTGGCCAAACTGCGTACCCAGATCAAGAAACTTGAGAAACAGCTGTCTGTCCGCGAAGATACAGGTAAACGCACCCAGCTTGCCGAACTAATGCAGCAATTACAGGATTTACAGGGATAAGATAATGACAAGCATGAGCGGCAAACCTGTAAAGAACATGACCAGAAAACAGATTCAGACTTTTTTTGAACGCTTACGTGAACAACGTCCGAATCCAAAAACTGAACTGAATTATTCTAATCCTTTCGAATTACTGGTCGCAGTGACACTCTCGGCACAAGCAACTGATGTCAGCGTCAACAAGGCGACTGACAAGCTATTTCCTGTTGCAAATACGCCAGAAGCGATTTATGCCCTTGGCGTGGATGGGCTGAAGGAATATATCAAAACCATCGGGCTGTATAACTCCAAGGCAGAAAACGTGATTAAAGCCTGTGAGATGCTGATCAAGAAACATAACAGCGTGGTACCGGATAATCGTGCTGATCTGGAAGCTTTACCGGGCGTAGGTCGTAAAACTGCAAATGTGGTACTGAATACTGCCTTTGGCCAACCGACAATGGCGGTCGATACCCATATTTTCCGGGTGGGTAACCGGACTGGCTTGGCTGTGGGTAAAAATGTGCTTGAGGTTGAACATCGTCTGGTTAAGGTGATTCCCAAAGAATTTATTATTGATTCGCATCATTGGCTAATTTTGCATGGGCGTTATTGCTGTATTGCACGCAAACCAAAATGTCATGAATGTGTGGTCGCTGATGTCTGTAACTGGCCGGACCGTTTCGACTTTGGCGCACTCAAACCAATTGCAGTTAAAAATATTGACTGATCCCTTAAATAAAAAAGCTGAACTCTGGTTCAGCTTTTTTTGTCTCGTTCAGCAGATAAGAATGCTTATTTTTGCTTTTCCTCTAACTGCTGCTGCATTTTCTTGCGCTGCTCTAATTCAGCCTGTAATTTCGGGTGCAATTGTCGCTCTGGAGTTTTGCCTCTATTTTCGATTTTTTCCTGTTTCTGCACTTTTTTTAGCATTCGGTAGCTCATGACCAGAAGGCCTGCTAGAACAACCAAGAACACCACCATGAGTAATAACAAACCAATTTTCACAGTCGTAATTCCTTTAAAGACGCAGAAATAAAAAGAGCCCTAATATGACTTAGGGCTCCCTGAATGTCAAAATTATCGTGAAATGATTATTTTGACTGATCCAGAATCGTGAACAGATCCGCTTGAACTTGTTCAATTGGACGTAGACCGTTCAATTTGTCATAAGTCGGTGCATTTTCACCTGATGCAGCACGGCCTTGATAGAAGCCAACCAGCTGTTCAGTTTCAGTATGGTAAGAACCTAAACGCTTACGAATAGTTTCTTCCTGGTCATCAGGGCGTTGAACCAGATCTTCACCAGTTTCATCATCTTTACCTTCCACTTTTGGTGGGTTGTAAACAATGTGGTAAACACGACCAGAAGCCGGGTGCTGACGGCGGCCAGAAAGACGTTGCACGATTTCTTCGTCCGGTACATCAATTTCAATCACGTGATCGATGTTGATGCCTTCGTTTTCAAGTGCTTCAGCTTGTGGAATAGTACGCGGGAAGCCATCAAAGATGCAGCCATTTACACAGTCAGGCTGTGCAATACGTTCTTTAACCAGACCAATGATCAACTCATCAGAAACCAAACCGCCATTGTCCATGACGCTTTTAGCTTTTAAACCTAACTCAGTTCCTTCACGAATTGCAGCACGGAGCATATCACCGGTTGAAATTTGTGGGATATTGTAGCGCTTACAGATCAACTGAGCTTGTGTACCTTTACCTGCTCCAGGTGGTCCGAGTAAGATAATGCGCATATATAAACATCCTCATTTTTTAACAATGTATAGGACACCAAATGTCTGGACATCCCCAAAGGTATCCAGCATTTCAGCGTCTCGTTATAAGAAAGCCACAAACAAATGGATTAAACCCGCGACAAAGCCGGTTACTCCACCCAATACAATCAGAATCCACTCATCTTCCTGAAACGCAGGTCGTAAAAGATTCTGAAACTCCTTCGGTGTTAACTCGCGTATGCGGTCTCTAAACATTTGATAGATTTTCTGTGCACGGCTCGCATTAAACGCAGGGTCGCATACAGGCACCATCGTAATTTCAATTGAGCGATCGATCAAGTCTGTCTTGAGTTTTGCATACTCTCTTGGCCCCAAGGATAGCTGTAAAGAGGTGCGAACCAATGGAGTTTCCATAATTTCGTTAATGTGACGCTTGACGATCCGGCGGGTTTTTTCTTTCTTACCACCATACATCATTTCTGTCATGATCGATTTTAACGTAATCAGATCTTCTGTCACTACACTTGCGAAGACGTCAGAGACTTCTTCCTGACGTTTCATAAAAGCACCTTGTATGTTATAGGTGCCAATACGTGGAATAACCGGTTTGATCCATGGAAACTTGCGGCTCTGCGTGCGAGCGAAGAACTGCGGGTATTTCACATAGTGTGGTTCTATTGGATTGAAGACCATCCAGATGGCGATCCAGTTGGTCAGGAAACCCCAAATTGCTGCCCAGAATGGTACGGTCCAGTGCCAAGGCACCACGAACCATACGATCATCTGGAACAGACCAAAGAACATACCAATTAAAGCACTGATATGCCAGATAAAGTTAATCTCTTTCTGTCCAACCTTTAGGAACATGCGTACCATCAGACGGCGGTCACCCTCCATTTGACTGACCACCATGTCACGCATATCCACAAGTGACTCGACGTTCATGGTCAGCTCAGTCACTAATTCGCGCAACACATCCGGCAACTGTTTGTGTGCCTGGGAATAAATACGGCGCTTGATAGAATACGGCAAGTTTTCCCACAAAACTGCATTACGGTCGATCATGACCTCATCAATCAGATGTTCAAGTTCGAAACCGACCTGTTCACCGATGATGCGTGCCATATCATCCGGGTCCATCGCCTGTAGAAATTCCTGGATCGATCCCAGTTTAGACAAGGTATTGTCTGTGATAATTCCTGAAATTCTTCCTGCTTTGCGTGGCACAATGCCCTGCCAGCCGACAGGCAATGGACCAATATGGAATCCCCAGAACGTGATTGGATAGAACACCATTTTCAGGGCCATCCATACGTGTGCCCAGGTAACGAATGCAGTGACAGGAATGATACTGAGCACAGCCCAGAAATCTGGACGCATCAGAAAGGCTTGCCACAACTCGTTAACGTACTCAAGCATGTATAACTTCCATATTTAATTCTTTGTTCACAGAATACAATTTTCTTATCAAGTCGAATATTTTCTCTATAAACCGATACTTAAAGTATAGGAAAATTGTAGTTGAGGTTCGATTTCGGCCACAACATGTCCACTTCGGCTTTTCATTTCCTCACCAGCACCGATTCCAACACTGAAGGTACTGATTCGTTCTGAACTCAGCATGACATAGGATAAATCTACGCCCCCACCCAGACGTGCTTCATATTCTCCATCTACTTTCTTACTCTGGATATGTCCGGCATAAGCCCCGACATAATACCCATTTTTATCTTTTCCTGTGAGGTGTGCCGGGTACCGAAAGCCAACTTGTGCACCAAATGGCTTGTCATCGTCCAGAAAAACACCACCTTTGACATATGCGATTCCATACGGATTCACCCACTCAGTATTCAGATGAATCATATTCCGGGTAAATCCTGCTCCCACATTCCAGGTACTTGCCTGACTATCGCTCAGTTTTGCTTCAGATCTATACGTAGAATCATCTGCATAAGCCGTATTTGCGATGAAAGCAAATGCCAGCAAAGGGTATAATTTATTCATTCCTTTTCACCAATATCCTTGATTCATTATAGTTTTAAGGTATCGTTCTTTTTTTATTCAATTTGGACTTTAGCAGAATTATCAACACAGTTGTATACAACTGCAGACAATTTTAATGTCTGCAAAGTCAACGTTTAGCAGATGGGTAGCCCACTCGTATTTCAATATCCAAACCAGGTCAGTTGGGTTAGAATAACGCACTTTCATTCCTATCCGTGTTCAGGTCTAAGTCGATCTCGTATGAAGCAGCATTTTCCATTAAAAAATGTACAGCAAGAAAAACGCATTTATCGCAATCGTGTGTTTTTCTCGATTGGCTTGGTCATCATCTGCATGCTGCTACTAATCAGCCGCTATGCCTATTTGCAGATTGTCAGCTTCGATGAGTTCAACACGGCTTCTGACCAGAACCGTATCCGCCTGCAACCACTTGCGCCTGCACGTGGCTATATCTATGACCGCAACGGCGTCCTTTTGGCAGATAACTATCCGGTATTTACCGCGACCTTAAGTCGTGCCGATGTTGAGGATATTGATGATACGATTAAGCGCCTGATCCCGATTCTGGAACTGAACGAAGAAGATATCGAGCGTTTTAATAGCCGGATTAAAACCGCAAAAAAAACAGAACGTGTTTCTATCAAACTGAATCTGACCGAAACCGATATTGCCCGCTTTAGTGAAATTAAGCACCTGTTCCCAGGGGTAAAAATTGATACCCAGATGACCCGTTACTATCCACATGGTGAATTGTTTGCACATGTGATTGGTTACGTGGGCCGTATCAATGACAAAGAATTAAAAAGTATTGATAAGGACCTTTACGCGGGTACCAACCTGATCGGGAAAATCGGGGTCGAAAAATCCTATGAAGAGCTGCTCCACGGTGTTCCAGGAAATGAATCAGTCGAAGCAGATGCACATGGTAATGTGCTGCGTCATCTTGGACGTAAGGATCCGGTACGCGGGAATGACCTGTTTTTATCTTTAGATTATGGCCTGCAAATGGTTGCTTCCGAGCAACTGGCGGGACGTCGTGGCGCTATTGTTGCCATGGATCCAGGTACAGGGGAAATTTTAGCACTGGTTTCTAGCCCAAGTTTCAACCCGAACCTGTTTGTAACCGGAATCAGCACCAAAGATTATTCTTACTTACGTGATAACCTTGATCAGCCGTTGTATAACCGGGCGGTGCAAGGAACTTATCCTCCAGGTTCGACCATTAAACCGATGTTTGGCCTGGGTGGCCTTCATTATGGCCTGGTCGATTGGGATACAGCGATTTCCGATCCCGGCTATTTTACTTTACCGGGTGATAGTCACCGTTTCCGCGACCACAAGAAAACTGGTCATGGTACTGTAAATCTGCATAAAGCCCAGGTGGTTTCCTGCGATACCTATTTCTATGTCATGTCCTATCGTATGGGCATTGAACAGATGAATGACTGGATGCGTCAGTTTGGTTTTGGTGAAAAAACGGGGGTAGATTTACCAAGTGAAAGCTCTGGTCTGTACCCAAGTCCTGAATGGAAAATGCGTACCCGCAAATCTAAATGGTCACGTGGTGAAACGATTTCTGTGAGTATTGGTCAGGGTGCCTTTACAGCAACACCATTACAGCTAGCGATGGCAACAGCAATTACTGCCAACCATGGCAATAAAGTCGTACCGCATGTCTTGCGTGAAAGCCGTGGCGCCAAAGCATTTAAAGTCCATAATGGTACCCATGGCAAGATCGATTTTAATGGTAAAGAAGAAGACTGGTTCAAAATGCGCGACGCCATGGTTGATGTTATTCAGTCGGGTACGGGTCGCGGTATTAAAGGCGGCCTGCAATATAGTATTGCCGGTAAAACCGGCACAGCACAGGTAAAAAGTATTGCGCAGGGTAAACGCTACAATGAAGCCCTGCTGACTGATCGCCAGCTTGACCATGGTCTGTTTGTCGGTTTTGCTCCTGCAGAAAAGCCTGAAATTGCCATTGCAGTCATTCTGGAGAATGGCCGCGGCGGTAGTGCAGCCACTGCACTCGCCCGCCCTATTTTTGATTACTGGTTACTGCATAAAGATAAGAATCCGGTACGCCCACTCAATCATCAATTAAGTGGGGGACTGATGACCGCCGGTATTAAACCTGGCGAGCTACCAAGTGGTGCAAGTATGCTTAGCCCTGATGCTGCGGCAACACCTAACAGCACGGATGCACCACAAACTTCCTCAAACGCAACATCGAATACATCTCGTTCGAGCTCATCTGCAAACTCTGCACCAGCTGTAGAAGGAGATTAATATATGAAAAATCAGCTACGAATTATTGGTGGTGACTGGAAACGCCGTCAGCTAGCCTTTGCCAGTATTGACGGTTTACGTCCCACCCCAGACCGTGTCCGTGAAACCCTGTTTAACTGGCTGATGTGGGATGTACAGAATGCCAAGGTGCTGGATATCTGTGCCGGTTCTGGTGCTTTGTCCTTGGAAGCACTTTCCCGCGGTGCGACTAGCGTGGTGATGATTGAACCGGATCGTACTCAGGCACAATTTCTGAGCCAGAATCTGGAGCTGCTTCAAGTCACCAAAGCACGTGCACAACTGAAAGTAACCACGGCGCAACAGGCTTTGCAAACTTTGAAAGATCAATTTGATCTGGTCTTTTTAGACCCGCCTTACAGCTTGGACTTATGGACTTCTCTGGCTGAACTTGCTGATCCGCTAATCAAACCTGAAGGCCTGATTTATGTCGAAGCAGATCGGGATTTAAATACTTTGCAGCTCCCCTCTTCTTGGCAACTGATTAAAAATACCAAAGCTGGGACAGTACGTGCAGGCTTATATCAGAAAAAGTAAATGAACATTTGCACAATAAATATTAAAAAAGGATTCCTATATGGAATCCTTTTTTGTGAAATGTAAATTATAAACAGCTGATCTCTTAACGGCGATCACGCCAGTCACGGTCTTCCCGATCACGTTTCCAATCACGATGATCTCTATCTTTCCAGTCCCGGTCACCATGGTTACGGTCATAATGTCCATTACGGTCACGATGGCCACGATAATCATCATCCCAAGGATCGACCATACAACCGGTTAAAGCCACTGCCAGCACAGATGACAGTAATATCATTTTTTTCATTTTCATCACCTCTTCCTTCCTGCACTCTGCCAGTATCAAGCGATTTCATGGAGAGTGCACGCAGCCATTGTTGGTCTCCTGTACCGATTTGTTTGCTTTTATTCACCATTAAAACAATTCAACTATCTTCAAATAAATTATTTATCTGAACTTCGACTAAGCTGTGCACAAATACAGCTAAATATTAGCTTGGCTTTTTCAGCAATCTTTTGAATACTGCTGGCTTTATTTATTGACTGATCAGAATGACTTGGCTGTTATTTATTTTAGGTGCAATGATCGCAGGATTTGTACAAGGTCTTACCGGTTTTGCCTTCGCTTTAATTGCCATGTCATTTTGGGTATGGGTACTCAGCCCTCAAGTTGCTGCCCCCCTGCTTGTGTTTGCTTCGATTTGGAGCCATGTTATTTCATTATCGAATGAACAAAAGCATGTTCATTTGTATAAAGCACTTTATTTACCGTATTTAATTGCCGGACTGATCGGCGTCCCGCTCGGCACCTGGTTACTGAATATCATTGAGGCACATACTTTCCGTATCTTACTGGGTATGTTCCTCGTGATCTGGTGTCCACTCATGTTGTTGAATCCTCAGATTCGACTGATTCAACATTCAGGCAAAACTGCAGATGCCAGTATCGGTTTGGTAGGTGGCATTTTAGGTGGCTTGGGGGGATTTTGTGGTTCCGTACCTTCTGCCTGGTTAATGCTCAAACAGCTCCCCAAAGATCAGCAGCGCTATATTTTACGTCATTTTAATTTCGCCATTCAGATGTTTACCTTGGCAGCCTATCTATATCAGGGCAATTTAAATCAGAGTCACTTGCCCTATATGGCTGTACTGATTCTTGCAGTCAGTATTCCTGCTATTTTGGGTGCACGATTATTCCATCACATTTCAGAACTGCACTTTAAGCAAATTGTTCTTGGACTACTCTTCAGTTCAGGATGTTTCCTGCTGCTTAAAGAGTTGATCCATTAAACTGTTCCAAAAAGGCCAAAGTCTTGTCCTACTTTGCTTTCAGCCAGTTTACTGCTAAGGTAACTTGAATGATTTTTCTGTAGAAATGAGCTATGCAAATTCGTGATCAAATTGTGCTTGTAACTGGCGGTGCACGTGGACTTGGCTTGGCAATTAGCCAGCTTCTGATTGAAGAAGGTGCACGTATAGTGGTGAACTATCTTAGTAGTAAAACGCAGGCTGAAGCTTTACAGAAGCAGTATCCCGATCAGGTATTTACCTATCAGGCAGACGTTACTCAAGCAGATCAGGTCAAAGCCCTGTTTACCGCAAGCAAAGCACATTTTGGTGAAGGCATTCATTCGGTTGTGAACAATGCCCTGGTACAGTTTGAATTTAATGGTGATGATCGCCCCAAGGTAGAAGATTTGACTTGGGAGATGATGTCGCATCAATTCAGTGGTGCTGTTCAGGCCTGCCTCAATACGACTCAGGCGGCGCTAGAAGATATGAAGCGTGCACATTTTGGCCGGATTGTGAATATCGGTACCAATCTGGTCCAAAATCCGGTGGTGCCTTATCATGACTATACGACTGCTAAAGCGGCTTTATTGGCATTTACCCGTACTACTGCACAGGATCTCGGTCAATATGGAATTAATGTAAATATACTTTCAGGCGGGCTATTACAAACCACAGATGCCAGCAAAGCCACACCTGATTTTGTATTTGATCTGATAGCTCAGTCAACGCCATTACGCCGTGTTATTACCCCTGAAGAATTCGCGTCGGCAATCCTGATGTTCCTGTCTCCTTATTCACGCGCTGTCACAGGTCAAAATTTGATTGTAGATGGAGGCTTAGTCAAAGGTTAATCAACCTTAATACATGATCATAGAATCGTTCAATACTGAATCCGATTGTACGATGCCTCATATTTTAACCAACTGTTCAAAAAAAACGGTTTTGAAACTCGAAATACCTTTTAAAATATCGAGACCTTTCAAAACCGTTTGACTTCTCCCTATGAAAGCCTTAGCAGTATTGAGCCTGACTCTGCTACTGACAGCTTGTATGTCACATGATGCCCAAAAAGCCGAACACATTTTAAAACTCTTCCATTGTAAGGGTATTGAACCTTCACAAATGCAGCATAATAGTGTGACTCAATATTATGAGCATTCTCTGTATAGCTCAAAAAGCAAAGCAGAGGCTTATATAGAACAGTATAAAAATGGCGAGGAATCTTTTGAAATCCCGCTCTCTGAAATCGTGAATCAGCAATATGAACTATACAAATCGGCCTGTCAAAATCTGGGGGGCATTCCAGCCAAAGAAGCATTCTGATCTTTAATGCAATATGAAATAAAATCTTAATGCTAAAAAAACAGGAGTATTCTCCTGTTTTTTCATTTTAACTCGCTTTGTAATATCGCTGATCTACACTAAATTCTTTAGGAAATTTGGCCTGGATGCCTGCATAGAAATCCATGATCTCAGCCATATCTTCCTCAAAATTTCCTGTGGGATGAATGATTTTTCCTACACCTGCCTTCTTTTGTTCATAATCCATATAAGCCAATGCAATCGGGAGGCCAGCATTTACCGCAACATAATAAAAACCGGTTTTCCATTGCTCCTGACGGGCACGTGTTCCTTCAGGTGTAACCAACATGACCAGTTCAGGATGCTGCTTAAACAGGTCTGTCATCACCTGAACCATACTTGGACGCGGCTCACCTGCCTGCTTGGGACGGCGATCAATTCCGATTCCCCCCATCGCACGTACAAAAGGACCCAATGGGAACTGCATGTAGCTGTCTTTAATGGTAATACGCACATTGACACCTAATGCCTTCAACGCTAGCCGTGCATATAATGCATCCCAATTACTGATATGCGGCGCAGCAATCATGACACATTGGCTCAGGTTTTCAGGCCAGTGATTGTCTGTTTCCCAGCCCATCAATTTAAGTGCTTTTTCAGCTAAATTTTCAAACACAATTCAATCGCAAAATAAATAAAAAATTATGTGATAGTGTACCAATATTAGAGTTTAATTCGCTTTGTAATCGATTGTAAATACATTATTTGATGCACTTTTTATACAATCAACCTCCCAATATTGGGATATTCCTTAATCATTGGCTTCCCTAGACTCAGGTGGACAATTATAAACCACCCATGGGGTCAATGATGAAAAAAACTATACTCGCAGTAATGCTTTCCACCCTTGCATTAACCGCATGTAATGATGATGACGATGACCATCACTCACCAGGAAATGGTGGCAACCCACCTGGAACACAGCAAGGTATCTTGACTGATGGCCCAATTGAAAACGTCCGCTATGAAACATCAAGTGGTGTAAAAGGCTCTACCAATGCGGAAGGTAAATTTAATTATAATACAGGTGATACAATTAGATTCTTTATCGGAAACCTTCAGCTAGGTGAACAGGATGGAGTTCCAGCTCAAGCACGGATTACTCCGACAGATCTTTATGAGAATGATCCGGACATACCTGGAAATGAAGATGAAGAATTAGAAGAAGCATTAACAATCTTCCTGCAATCGATTGATGCAGATTATATTACACCGCCAACAGGTGCTCCCGCAGATTACAATGCTCATGATAATGGTATTCAAATTACTCAAGATGTCATTAATCGAATTAACACAGCTTTCACCTCTGCAACTACATTCGAGACAGCACTAGAGGATTCTGATAACAGTATAACAACCCTTATTCAAGACCAATTACAGCTTAGCGACGTAACTCCAGTTACTTCTGATGAAGCTGCAGCTAATATTCAAGAAGCTTTCTATAAAGATATTGCTGGCACATGGCAATTAGGCTCTGCAGATAAATCGGACAAAGTCATTCTAGTGGTTTATACCGATGGTAGTTACAAACTGGGCGAAGCTGATAATGCAGATGATGATGGAGAACCAGGTTATGAACTTGGGAATCTTCAGTGGAACTGGAAAGGTGGTGTTATCACACCTGTGATTGATGAAAATGGTGACACCAATGGATCATGGGGGCTTTCAGATTCAGAAGGTGACGAAGGTTATACCCTAACTTTTGACGGTACAAACTTAGTTCTTACTGAAACTGGTTTGGATGAAGATGATACCTCTACCCTTACACGAGTAGAAAATTCAACCAATGGCCTCGTAGGTACGTGGGAGCTGGATGATACTCATGTACTGGTATTCTTGAACGACGGCTACTACTTCCTGATTGATACTACAGGAGGAGAGGATTGTGGCCCAGAGGGTATTGAATATGGTCAATACACTACTTCGAACAACACCCTCACAGTCACCGATAACTTGTTCGATACAAATGAAAGTTGTGGTCTATATGATGGTCAAAACTCTCCATTCGTTCTTGGAACCTATACAGTTAATGCAACTACCATGACATTAACCCCAACAGGTGAACCCCCTGTCACTTTCACTCGGGCTGATTTCCAGCGTGATCCAGAACCCGCTCCTGAGCCACAGCCACAGCCACAGCCACAGCCACAGCCAACAACGTAATATCTCTTGGTATAACTTTAAAAAGCCAGGTAACTAACCTGGCTTTTTATGCAATATGCTGAAACTGTAACGTACAGTTCATCAACTTATGTATCAGCTCAATCTGGCTATTCACTTCTAGCTTTTCATAAATCTTTTTCATATAAGTTCTAATGGTTTGAATACTGAGTTGCATCTGTTCAGCAATCTCTTCAGGTTTATAACCATTGATCAGGTATTCACATAATGCGATCTCCCGACATGTCAGCTGATAATGCTGCCTTAAATAACTTTGTGACAAGATGTGATATTGATTTCGATCCGTCAAAAATATTGCAACTTGATATCGTCTCGATTCTTCAATAGGTGTCATTGACTGTTTCGACCAAGGTACGATCGTCAGCATGATGCAATGACCTGTTGCATCCTCTACAGCCATTACTCCACCGATTTTACTTATTCCCCCACTCCCCTGCTGTAAAGACCCTCTGATAAGTTGTTCTAATTGCAGATGATAGGCTCTATTAAGCTTCAGATAATTGTACTGATCTATTTCAATTTCCTGATTCTGCCTCAGCATTTTTTTTGCTTCAATATTGGCAAACTTTATCTCGAAATTCTCAAGTAATAATACAATCCCGACCTTTAGAGCATTCATGGCCTGATAAGCATTGTACTTATCCTGAATAACTAAACTGAACTGACGATAAATCTGTAGCGCTCGCCTTAAATGAATACTGATACGCTTCAGAAAATCCAGTTGCTCTTTACCATAAGGGATGGCCTCAGGTGCCCGGTGAATTCCCAGTACTGCCCAACTAAAATCACCGCGATCCAGCAATACACCTGCAAGATGTAAAATACCGGTAGGCTTTAAACATTTTTCATAAAAGATATGCTCTTCCGAGCCTTTCATGGAGGGATAATGCTGACAATTGATCTGTAAAGCCTCTCCCACTGCAATCTCATTCCATAGCGGCAGGTGCAGCTTCATATCAATGACTTGAATACGTTCATCCCGATAAGCTGCTAGACCTTCATAAGGAATATTATAGGTATGGACAAAGTTGTAAGCTGGGTTGAGCTGATCCATCGCAGTAAAGATGGCTGTCTTACTTTGTGTGTATTCCACTAACTCATGCATAACCTGATTCCACAACTGAGGATCCAGTGCTGCATCATAGATATGCGCAATAATGTTATTTTCTTTATTCAAATCCATCATTGCCCTCATTATTATTTTTTTAAACCTGTGAAAGCACTATTTATTTGAGATGATAGTGATTTTATTTTTTATTATTTTAGCAATTCCTTTACCTCATCACACGTGCAGAGTGAATTTCACTTAATCAATACATCATTTACAAAGTTGTACTACCCTTATGATTTTTAAATTTTTATGTTGAATATTAGCAAATGCAAAACGGGCATAGAAATGAAAAAGTCTCTCCTTATCGTCGCAATGACCACAATCACGCTAGGTTTAAGTGCCTGTTCTAAAACCCAAGAACCCTCTAGCAATGAAAATATGGATTCAGAAAATTCTGCTCAGATGAATACGCCAGCGACATCACGCAGCTTACCTGCAGGCGATACTGCAGAAACTTCTCTTGACTGGGCGGGCGAATACGAAGGAACTTTCCCATGTGCGGATTGTGAAGCCATTAAAGTTGAGCTGGAACTTCATCCTGACAAAACCTATGAGTTGAAAGAAGAGTATGTTTCCGATACCAAAAGCACAGAAACCAAAACCAAAGGAAGTTTTAGCTTTGACCCTAAAATGACTTCAATTATTACGCTGGATGAAAAAGGTGAAAATCGTAAATTCTTTGTCGGTGAAAATTTCTTAGAAGCTCGAGATATTCAAACTGGCGAGAAAATTAACAGTAATCTGAATTACAGATTAATCAAACATTAATATTTTTCAGCTAACCTGAATGAAAAAAATCCCCGCAAATGCGGGGATTTTTTAGATCAATGACCGGTTGATGAATTACATCATGCCGCCCATACCACCCATGCCGCCCATATCAGGCATAGCAGGTTTGTCTTCTGGGATATCAGTGATCATACATTCAGTTGTCAACATTAATGCAGCAACAGAAGCAGCATGCTCAAGCGCAGAACGTGTTACTTTTGCTGGATCTAGAATACCCATTTCAAGCATATCGCCGTATTCGCCAGTTGCAGCGTTGTAACCAAAGTTACCTTGGCCATTTTTCACTGCATTGATCACAACTGAAGGCTCATCACCAGCATTAGATACGATTTGACGAAGTGGCGCTTCAATTGCACGACGAAGAATGCTGATACCTACGTTCTGGTCATCATTTGCACCCTTCACACCGTCAAGTGCAGCTGCAGCACGTACCAGTGCAACACCACCACCCGCAACAACACCTTCTTCAACCGCTGCGCGAGTTGCGTGAAGTGCATCGTCTACACGGTCTTTCTTCTCTTTCATTTCAACTTCAGTTGCAGCACCGATTTTGATAACAGCAACACCGCCAGCCAATTTAGCTACGCGTTCTTGAAGTTTTTCTTTGTCGTATTCAGAAGTAGATTCTTCGATTTGCGCACGGATCTGTTGAACACGGTCAGAGATCTGAGCTGCATTACCAGCACCATCCACAATCACTGTGTTTTCTTTAGAAACTGTTACTTTGTGCGCAGTACCCAAGTGTTCAAGAGTCGTTTGGTCTAACTGCATACCGATTTCTTCAGAAATCACAGTACCGCCAGTCAGGATCGCGATGTCTTGTAGCATTGCTTTACGACGGTCACCGAAGCCAGGTGCTTTAACAGCACATACTTTAATGATACCGCGCATGTTGTTGACAACCAGAGTTGCAAGCGCTTCGCCTTCAACATCTTCAGCAATGATCAGAAGTGGTTTGCCAGTTTTCGCAACTGCTTCCAGTACAGTGATCAATTCACGGATGTTACTGATTTTCTTGTCAACCAATAGAATGTATGGGTTTTCAAGTTCAGCAGTTAGCGTGTCTTGTTTGTTTGCGAAGTATGGAGAGATATAACCACGGTCAAACTGCATACCCTCTACAACGTCAAGTGCATCTTCGAAGCCTGAACCCTCTTCAACAGTGATCACACCCTCTTTACCTACTTTTTCCATTGCTTGCGCAATCAGTTTACCAACAGTAGTGTCAGAGTTAGCAGAGATCGAACCTACTTGCTCAATTGCTTTAGAATCAGAAGCAGGCTGAGCAGTCGCCTTGATTTCAGCAACTAAAGTTTTCACTGCGATATCGATACCACGTTTCAGATCCATTGGGTTCATACCCGCAGTTACTGACTTGATACCTTCATTTAAGATTGCTTGAGCAAGAACAGTCGCAGTCGTTGTACCGTCACCAGCGATGTCATTGGTTTTTGAAGATACTTCGCGAACAAGTTGGGCACCCATGTTCTCGAACTTGTCTTTTAAAGTAATTTCTTTAGCAACAGTTACACCATCTTTAGTGATATGTGGTGCACCGAAAGAACGGTCGATGACAACGTTACGACCTTTAGGACCAAGTGTTACTTTTACTGCATCTGCAAGGATGTTCACACCAGCGATCATTTTCGCACGAGCTGAATCACCAAATTTTACGTCTTTAGCTGACATATTTGACTCCGAGTATTTTTAATAGCTTTACAAAATCTGATATGGAATATGTAAGACTGTTTTAGCGAAGATTAACCTTCAAGAACCGCTAAAATGTCAGATTCTTTCATGATAAGTAGTTCTTCCCCGTCTACTTTTACAGTTGTACCTGCATAAGTGCCGAACAATACTTTGTCGCCAACTTTAACGTCTAACGCGCGTACGCCATTGTCAGTGATTTGACCATTACCAACTGCAATAATTTCCCCTTGCGCTGGTTTTTCTGCTGCAGAACCTGGAAGTAAAATACCGCCAGCTGTTTTAGTTTCTTCTTCAACACGACGAATAACAACGCGGTCATGTAATGGACGAATGTTGCTCATTTTTAACTCCATCAGACTAAGTCTTTTTGATTACTGATGACGACTTAGTTATTCCCTGGTCGTCATCAAAACTTTTAGATGTCACTTTTATGGAGATGGAATAAATCGCTTCAAGGGTAAAACTGAAAAAAAATTCATTTTTTTTATTTTTTTATCATGTGCATATACTTTTGCTGCTTTTTTCTTCAAGGCCAGTCTGAAATTAGAGTATAGCCTTCAGTTTTCAGAATTTTTCATCTTTCCATAAGCTTCTTTAAGAACGTGGTGAAGCAAAATAGAGGTTATATTTGAACAGTCAGAAGATACAGCGCTACTCCTCCTTCCTATCTGATAAATAATTTAAAATAAGCAGTGCAAACACCTTAAACTCATCTTTTATACAAAAATCTTTTTTGGCATGAACCTGGTATATAGATAGTTTTTTCCAGATAATGAATACTATTTATAAAGTGCTTCAGCCTTGTACAGGATGATCATTTCTATGCCCACATTCGTTGAAGATACTTACCTGGAGAATACTGTTATTGGCTTCATAGAGCTAGGCCATAAAAGATCAAGGTTGACTTTTTAATACCTACTAATCGTAAGTTACTAACCAATTAAAAACTAATCTTAAAGTGGTTTTTCTTAGGCGCTTTAAGAAAGCAGAAACTATAAATTTTATTTTTAAAATCAAAAATTTAAAACCACAAGAAGCTATATAGCAGAGTTCAATTATGATCTTAAATAGGAATGACCCCAACATTCTATAACTACAGCCTTTTATGTGATAGAAATTAGATATATATCGTTTATAATGGTTCGGAAAATCATCAGCATTGATTATTTTTCTGGCAAACTGTCTAAATGCTAAACAGATGTCATTAGGTACTATGCAAAATTCAAATTACCCTCATTTATTTAATCAATGATAAGAGTCATTCCTAGAAAAATAATAAGTAAATGTTTTTTATAATTATATTTATTAAAAATATTAACCATAATTAAAATAAATACAAGATTACTTTGCAATGTTATTTTATATACTACTGTTTTTTAAATACTTATTTAAAATATTGCATTATGTGACAATTTAACTCTAACCCTGCTTTGGTCTTATTTTTTTTGTCATTTTATGCTTTAATACAGCCACTTTTTTTTCATATTTCATCTGGGCGATGTTTTCATCACTCAGACTATACTTTGTACATAGTTTTGTACACTTTTGAGATAGGCCTCACCATGACCCAAGTGAACGCACCAGAATTCGTTCGTCACCCTAAGCTTATTGCTTGGGTGGAAGAGATTGCTAAATTAACAAAACCAGCAAAAATTGAATGGTGTGACGGTAGCGCAGAAGAGTATCAACGTTATATCGACTTGATGATCGCTAACGGCACAATGCAAGCGCTTAACCAGGAAACTCATCCAGGTTCTTACCTTGCAAATTCTGATCCTTCTGACGTTGCTCGTGTTGAAGGTCGTACTTATATCTGTTCAGAAAACAAAGAAGACGCTGGCGCGACAAATAATTGGGAAGCTCCGGCTGAAATGCGTGCACGTCTAAATGGTTTGTTTGACGGTTCAATGAAAGGTCGTACTTTGTATGTTGTTCCTTTCTCTATGGGTCCTTTAGGTTCTCATATTGCACACATCGGTATCGAACTGACTGATTCTCCTTATGTTGCTGTTAGCATGTCTAAAATGGCGCGTATGGGTAAAGCGGTTTATGACGTTTTAGGTACTGACGGCGAATTCGTTCCATGTGTACACACTGTTGGTGCACCATTGGAAGAAGGTCAAAAAGACGTTGCTTGGCCATGTAACCCAGACAAATGGATCGTACATTATCCAGAAACGCGTGAAATCTGGTCTTACGGTTCCGGTTACGGCGGTAACGCATTGCTAGGTAAAAAATGTCTAGCTTTACGTATTGCATCTTACATGGGTCGTCAACAAGGTTGGTTAGCTGAACACATGCTGATCCTTGGCGTGACGAATCCACAAGGTGAAAAACATTACATCGCAGCGGCATTCCCTTCTGCGTGTGGTAAAACAAACTTCGCGATGCTGATTCCACCAGCGGGCTACGAAGGCTGGAAGATTGAAACTGTAGGTGACGATATTGCCTGGATCAAACCAGGTGAAGACGGCCGTCTATATGCAATTAACCCTGAAGCTGGTTTCTTCGGTGTAGCGCCTGGTACAAATACCAAAACTAACCCGAACTGTATGGCGACACTTCATAAAGACGTGATCTATACAAACGTTGCTGTGACTGACAACGGCGAAGTATGGTGGGAAGGTCTGACTAAAGAAGCGCCTGCAAACCTGACTAACTGGAAAGGTCAACCACACACTGGCGAAGAAAAAGCAGCTCACCCGAATGCTCGCTTCACCGTTGCTGCGGGTCAATGCCCTTCTATCGATGCTGACTGGGAAAATCCAGCAGGTGTTCCAATTTCTGCGTTCATTTTCGGTGGTCGCCGTGCGGACACAGTGCCTCTAATCTCAGAAGCATTTGACTGGGTAGACGGTGTTTATAAAGCTGCAACTATGGGCTCTGAAACTACTGCTGCTGCTGTTGGTCAACAAGGTGTTGTCCGTCGTGATCCATTCGCAATGCTTCCATTTGCTGGCTACAACATGGCTGACTACTTCACTCACTGGTTAGAAATAGGTGAGAAAGTTGGCGAGAAAGCTGCTGCTGCTGGTAACAAGCTTCCAGGTATCTACAACGTGAACTGGTTCCGTCGTGATGCTGAAGGCAACTTCGTATGGCCTGGTTTCGGTCAAAACATGCGTGTTCTTGAGTGGATCATCGATCGTTGTGAAGGCCGTGCAACTGCTGTTGACACTCCAATTGGCCGTGTTCCAACTTATGAACAGTTGAACTGGACTGGCACTGACTTCTCTAAAGAGCAGTTTAACCTTGTAACTTCTCAAGATAAAGATCAATGGATCAAAGAACTTGAAAGCCATACTGAATTGTTCGAAAAACTAGGTGACCGTATGCCAGAAGCGTTGAAAAAACGTCAAGCTGAATTACTGGAAGCTGTTAAATCTGCATAATTGCTGGTTTAATTTAAAAAAGGTCGCATAAGCGGCCTTTTTTATTAATAGTTATTCATTAAATTTAAGTACTTTCATTTTTCCAATTTCTGTACTTATTAGATCTCTCTAATACCTCTTAAATTATTCAAGAACAACATTTAATCAATAAAATTTATTCTAAAAATCAAAAAATTAATATAAAAATAAATAATTTAATGATTTGAATTATAAAAACTATCTTTTTTGTTTTATTAAAACTAAAGTTTTATAAAAAATTAAAAACTACATAAGCACAAGACACTGTAATTATTTAACTTTACTTCGATAAAACATGTGTCAACTCTATTCTCGGCGGTTTCACAGGAAACCTGGTCGAATGCACGACTGGTATGTTTATGCAGCCTTTACTTTATATTTTGCTTCGTAAGTTTCCCCTAAGGACGATGACACCGTAAAGCTGTTGCTGTTTTACCTTAGTTTTTTTAATGCGCCGATTGGCGGATGGATTATGGGAATTTATGCATATTACTGACTTATATCTTCATGAAGGACACTAAAAAATACAGCATGATTACTGACGACTAATTAATGCTTGAGCTGTTTAAGCTTTCTGAGTAGAAACATTCAGAAAGCTTTTTTATTGGATTTTTAAGTTTACTGCCATTTTGTCTTTTCAATGCTATGGCATACTTGCTGTATAAAAAATGGGAAATCATCATGATGAAAAAAACAGTTTTTCTACTAGGTTTGGGTTTCGGCACTTTGGTGCTTACTGCCTGCCAAAGCACACCTCAACCTTATAACGGTCAATCTGGTTACGAAGTCATTGAGCAAGGTGCAAATACTGCAACATTGCGCTATACACTTTCTGGTCGTACCAGTCAGGATGAAGGAAAATTGCAGGCTGCTTGCAGACAGGCACTTGGTACTTCTAAAAACTGGAATGTAAGCGTACTCAGCAGCAACGAAATTAGTAATACTGCATTACCAGATGAACAGTATGGTCGCCAGCTCGGCAATAGTCGCACTCAAATCAGCTTAAGCAACACGCCTGACCTGTACAATACTGAAAATCCAGGCGCACGTGATGCCCTGAATGCCCGCCCAAGCACATTACGCGTGATTCAATTCACCTGCTCATAATCTCTAAGATATGAAAAAAGGGCTTAATGCCCTTTTTTTATTTTTCGCTTCAAAGTGTCTTATAGAAACTGACGTTTCTGAATTCTGGAGATTCATCCAAATCCGGCCAGGTGGTAGCACTACGCTCATCCAGTTTTTCATATTTGGGATGGCTAAAGTTTTTCACGCGACTATCTGCAACCCACACCTCAGGCGCAAATTTTAAAAACTCATCCAGGAAGAAACGGTTGCATTGGTCATAAAGTACGTCGGCGGCTAACAGGATATCAACCTGTTCTGCTTTATACAGATCATCCAAGTATTCAAGCTCAACACCATTCAACTCAGCATTAGCACGACAAGCATCTAAACTCACTTGATCAATGTCACAGCAAATCACACGCTTAGCACCTGCCATTTTTGCTGCAATTGCAACGACACCTGAACCTGCACCAAAATCCAGCACTACTTTATCTTTTACATGATGTGGTTCTGCCAGCAGCCACTGCGCCATCGCAAGACCAGATGCCCAGCAAAAGATCCAATACGGCGTATCATTCCAGATACGACGGATGACTTCATCATCCAGCTTATCAGTTGGAAATACTGGCGGAATTAGCCAAAGTGAAATAGGTGTATCCGGCAATTGCTGTGCTTGCAATTCACAATGTGGAATCACATCATGCAAGGCTTGTAGAAGATGCTCAGGAGCTTTAAGAAATTGGAAAGTACAGCTCATATAAAAGCCTTGGTGCAAAAAATCTTTTATTGGAATTTATAAATTAACCAGAATACTTGACCATGTCATTCGCAGCTGTCCGAGGCCACCTAAAATTTGATTCGCTCTGTTTCTGCGACTTATTCATCGCTGAAGGAATAAGACGAGTTCTGCAAATGACAAATGGTTTTGGTTACTTTTGCCGAAACAAAAGTAACGATCGAGCTTCTTAAATCTGTAGTCACAATGGTAAGACTCCACCGCAACTACTTTTAATCTCAATTAACCTAAAGCTTTCTCAGCAGCTTCAACTGTTTGACGAATCAATGTTGTGATCGTCATTGGACCTACACCACCTGGAACTGGCGTGTAAGCAGAAGCGATTTCTTCGATACCAACTAACTGGATATCACCTACACCACCACCATCACGTGGATGGAAGCCAGCATCAACCACTACTGCACCTGGTTTGATCCAGTCTTTTTGAATCAGTTCAGCTTTACCTACCGCACCAACAATGATATCCGCTTGTTTCACAAATGCTGGCAGGTTTTGAGTACGTGAATGGCAAATCGTCACAGTGGCATTCGCTTCAAGCAGCATCGCTGCCATTGGTTTGCCCAGAATTGCAGAACGGCCGACAACAACAGCATGTTTACCTGCAATTTCAATGTTATTTTCTTTCAGAATGGTCATGATGCCAGCAGGTGTTGCAGAACCATATGCCGCTTCACCCATCGCCATACGGCCATAGCCAAGGCAAGTTACGCCATCAACGTCTTTTTCAAGAGAGATTGCGTCGAAACAAGCACGCTCATCAATTTGCGCAGGCACTGGGTGTTGTAACAAAATACCGTGAACATCTGGATTGGCATTGAGTTTTTCAATTTCTGCAAGAAGTTGTTCAGTTGTGGTTTCTTTTGGAAGCTCAACTTTCAATGAATCCATACCGACACGACGGCAAGCATTGCCTTTCATACGAACATAAGTTGCAGATGCACCATCGTCACCTACCAAAATAGTCGCAAGAATTGGAGTACGACCTGATTTTGCTTTCAGCGCTTCCACGCGAGTTAACAAGTCAGCTTCAATTTGCTTCGCCAATGCACGACCGTCTAGAACTAATGCCACGGCACTTCTCCCAAGTGTTGATATGAATCAATTTTGCACATTCTACATGATAATTCTTAATATTTTCCGCCATATGCTGCTTTTATGCGCATATGAATGAATACACTATTGTTTTTTTTTCAGAGCTTGATAATATACGCATCAACAAGACGCGGCGGGGTGGCAGAGTGGTCATGCAGCGGACTGCAACTCCGTGGACGCCGGTTCGATTCCGACCTCCGCCTCCATCTTGTTAAAGCCCGAGTGGTGAAATCGGTAGACACAGGGGATTTAAAATCCCCCGCCCACAAAGCGTGCCAGTTCGAGTCTGGCCTCGGGCACCATTCTTCTACTACTGAAGATGGTGCAAATAAAGAATCCAGCGAAAGCTGGTTTTTTTATGCCTGAAATTTAGTGAAATCTATTTACAGCCGAAATCAATAAAATAGATTTGCCTTCTGCGAGGGTAAGATAGCTTGAATCGGCTTAACGACGTTTGCGTTTAGGCTTAGACAATTTGGTCATATAACTTTCAAGATTTAATAATGCCAAATAGAAAATTTTAGCCTGCTGTGTCGTAACCCGGTTAAATAATCTGGCTTGAATCACTTGTGTTAGTGCTCGAGTTTGATGGATCCGTTTAAATGGTCCTTTTGCAATCATCATCGCTATTACTCTCTTGGATAAAGGAGAACAAGGTGACTATTGGATAAACAGTCTCTATAAGGATTGCAAAAACCTGACCATTTTTTACTTAAAGTTCAAAAACATAACTACCGTTCGTCGGAATTAATAAAACAGCTCTCAAATAAAAATTCTAAATATTTGTTATTTATATATTTTTATAAAAAAAGACTTTGGGAAAATTTTCACATAAATAAGTATGTTTTCTTTCAAGTTTAAATGCTATAAATTTCAGCTGTTATTGTATTGCTAAAAACTGACATACCTTGTCATTTTTTGCACAAAAAAAGGGAGGGAAGCCATTAGCCCCCTCCTTTAAGTATTTTAATAATATGTGAACTAGATCACTTCTACCACAATTTTTCCGATATGTTCGCCTGTATCCATAGCTGCATGTGCATCCTGAATCTCATTAAATTTGAAAGTCTTATAAATCATTGGCAAACATTCACCTTTTGCCCATAAAGGTGCTACATGCGTTTTCAGACCTTGTGCAATTTCAGCTTTTTCCGCTGTGTTACGCGCACGCATGGTTGAACCGGTAATCGTCAGGCGCTTCATCATAATCTGACCCAGCTTCACTTCCTTAGCCTTAGCCCCCCCCAAGAATGCGATATACACCAGACGACCATCACGGCGTAATAGATTCAGGTTTTTCTCCAGATAGGGCGCACCAACCATATCCAGAATCACATCTACACCAGCATTGTCTGTCGCTTCATTAATTACCTGCTCAAAGTCCTGAGTTTTGTAATTAATTCCTGTGGTCAGATGTGAAATCGCCTGGATTTTTTCGTCACTACCTGCTGTGGCAAAGGTTTTAATACCCAGTGATTTACATAGCATGAGTGCCGTAGTCCCAATCCCACTGGTTCCACCATGCACCAGCACCGTTTCTCCTGCCTTGGCTTTACCCATCTGGAATACATTTGCCCACACCGTAAAGAAGGTTTCAGGAATAGCAGCGGCCTGAACAAAGCTTACGTTTTCAGGAATATTCAAAGTCTGGCTTTCAGGTACGACGCAATATTCTGCATAGCCCCCACCATTGGTCAGGCCACACACCTTGTCACCGACTTTAAACTGATTTACGTCACTTCCAACTTCAACCACTTCACCGGCTACTTCCAGACCTGGAACAGGCGTCACCCCTTTTGGCATCGGGTACAAGCCCTGACGCTGCAAAATATCCGGACGGTTAATTCCAAAGGCATGAACCTTGACCAGCACCTCATCGGCCTTCGGTTCAGGAATGACAACCGTTTCATAAGCGAGTTTATCCACTCCACCCGGTTCTGTAATGATGACGTGTTGCATAGTTTTTTGTGACATAGATCATTCCGCATGTATTAACTGTTTCCTAACCCTATTTGAACATAGATAATTCCAGCTTTAAAGCCAAGTCGGACTTATGTCGAAGACCTGGCCATCATTAAGAAAAATGCATGGCATTGAGATCTCACCTTATTCTTTAAAAAAGAAATTTTAATCTGTAAGAATTATTTTCATTTATGACAAATCCATATAAATGTCATGTTCTGCTTTTAATTTCTCAAATTCAAATATAAATGACTTGAGAATATTAAAAGTATGAAACCTGCTCATCTCTACCTGTCTATTTTGCTGTCCTTGGGCCTCACCGCATGTTCTGATGATGACGACAAGAATTCAGGCTCCTCACAGCCACCGGTAACCCAGCCAGATCAGCCGGCTCCTGAGCCCAATATTCCTGATGAAGAAGTTCCCATTCCAGAGGTTCTACTGGATGAGAATTTTGATAAATGGGCGGCTCTTCCTGGCGACTGGATACAACCTAAAAATAACGCGGGCCAGGTATATCTTGAAAATGGCGACTTGTATATCGATGGTCGTGCTCATAGCACACAAATGACAACCCTGCATCTGCCAGAGAAATTCCAGCAATTACGCAATTACCGTATCGATATGGAATTTTCATTTGAAGAAGCACTCAATGAAGCCCGCTGGGGCAGTATCATCTACCGAGGCGCAGATCAGTTCGCTGATCCGTCTTTTACCCCCTATTATCAGTTTGCCATGCGGGTTGCTACTACGAGTGCTAGCGGTCTGGAACTATCTTTACGCATGCCGACCAATAGTTGGAATGTGCTACAGAAATCTGCTCATAGCGAAGATATTGGCCTTCAGAAAACTCATAAGGCCAGCGTTGTAGTGTATGGAAATCGTGTACGGCATTATCTGGATGATCAACTGGTATTGGATAGCACCTTGCCTTATAACCTGGCTCAAGGCAGCATTGGTTTATCTAGTGCCGGCTTATTGATGAAAGTAAGCCACCTCAAAGTCACTGAACAACTCGATGCCTTGCCTGAATCCAATAAAGTCACTGACATTATTGACCAGCAACTCCCGGTTTCAATGGCACCGACTTTAGCCCAGGCTGCACCGCTTAATGGCCCAGTCTCGACCGCGGCTACCCATGTTGCTTATCAGCTTGATGCAGATCTTAATTTACTAAGCAACAATCAGAAAGTAAGCCACCTGACTGATTATCTTAAAGATACCCAGCGTCGAACTTTACCTTTACTCACTATCCAAAATTCGGCAACCGTTCAGGCACTGAAAGGACTGACAGAAAATTATAATCTGGCTGATATCACCCTCATTTCCGATAATGTAGATTTACTGCGTCAGGCCCGTATTGATTTACCGATGCTCCGAACAGCTCTGGATTATTCCAAGCAGACCGGGCTGGGTTATAACAGCAAAGATATCGTGACCATCGCCCACAATACCAATGTAGCGCTGTCCAAAATCGTCATCTTGCCACCACAATTACTAACACGTGAAGCAGTTAGTCATCTACAACGTTTATTGATTACGCCTTGGGCCAAGAGTGACAGTGCACAGGTCTTAGACGCAGCAAAAATTCTAGCTACAGGTGTTAATGGAATTTATAGTAACCATCCTGACCTATATAAAGAAATTATGCAGCGCATGGCACCCAACACCCTGTTGCGTAAGCCGCTGATTACCGGACATCGCGGTATCCCGGCGCAAGACGATGAAAACACACTGGAGGGCACCCTCAAAGCGATCACTGTAGGAGCTGATGCAGTAGAATATGATGTGTATCTGACTAAAGATGATCATGTCATTCTTATGCATGATACCTCTGTGTTACGCACGACTGGTGTCAACCGCAACATTGAGGATATGACACTGGCAGAAGTACGTGAGCTCAGAACACTGAACTATAACCGTCAGATTCCTACCATGGATGAAGTGCTGGCTGAGGTGAAAAAGTACCCACATGTCACCAACTTTATTGAAATTAAAAGCTACAAGCCCGAGATCGTACCAAAGATCAAAGCACTGCTAGATAAACATGATGCCTATGATCAAGCTATTGTGATCAGTTTTAGTGGCGACCAGATTTTACAAATGAAGAATGTGCTTCCAGGTGTATCAACCGGTTTCCTTACCAGTACTCCAGCCGCACAAAGCGATTTGGTCAATACACGGCGAATTCTGGATGCAACTCAACAGTATTCATCCACTTTCAATCCGTCTTTTAGCGGCTTGAGTGCGAATTTAATGCGTACTGCCTCCCAGCGCGGAGTCACTTTCTGGCCGTGGACGTTCCGTTTAAACAAAGATGATTTTAATCGCATGTATGTCCAAGGAACGCATGGTCTCACCACAGATTATGCACATGATGCATCCGACTTTGTGGTAAAACTGAATACGCCAAAACAGCTCAATGCTACAGCAGGTCAAGCTCTGGAAATTCCGGGTGAAATTCAAACACAAGTTGGTGGTAAATCCTCTTATATCTTTAAAAATATGCTGGTTCTACCTGGCTCGGCTAAATATACGCAAAATGGTCAGAGTGTAACATTTGCAGAGAAAGGCACAGCTTATGTGATGCCGCGTTATGACTATACAATCGCTCCAAACTATACATATACCCTGTATGCAGAACCTGTAACTGTCACTATCCAATAATCGTTTTATAAGCAAAACACCCAATTCACGAATTGGGTGTTTTCATTTAAAGATTTCCTTTAGGCACATCCACGAATTTCATTAGGGTACGACGTACTAAGGGCAGTACTACCAAAATTAATGGAAATGCCATCAGCCATGACATGCTCCAGGCATGCAGCCATAATGAAATAAACTGATCACTCCAGCCTTTGTTGAGTAGCATGTTAAAGCAGGAAATTGCCCCACTCATAATGCCGGAAAGGATCAAGGGCATGAGCCAATTCAAATGTTTGACATGAAATTTGGGAACTATTTTTTTCATCATTTTACCTGATTTTTAAATCGTGAATCGGATTACAGACGTGTGATGTTTATGGCTGCTTGATCAATCTGTTCTGCAATTTCACGTATTTGGATTTCATTAAGTTTGCTATGTTGAATCTTTAAACGCAGTGAGGTTTTTAAATTTTCCATCGCATGTTTAATATCAACATATTGTTCATTCAATTGAATTTGTTTACGCGTATTAAAACGGTCTAGTACCTTTTGTAAGGTTTGCTGACGTTCTTTGAGATGTGCCTGACCTTTTTCAGTAATGTGATACTGCTTGCGCTCATCAGCACTCATAGTCATTTGCGTATATTGCTGTTCTTCCAGATAATTAATGGTTGGGCAGATTGTGCCGGTGCTCGGCTTGTAGTTTCCGCCCACTAAAGCAGCCACTTCTTTGATAATGTCGTAGCTAAATTTGGGCGCTTGAGCAATAAAATGCAGTACCAGCAATTTCATTTCACCTGCTTCAAACAGGCGTTTGCGAGGTTTTGGAGAGTTCTCTTGTTCTTCTGTTAGAACAGAATTAGAAATTCTAGACATAGCAAAGATATATCTTAAAATTAATTAAGATATATCTTCTCATACTTAAGCAAAGCGATAAAAGTCAGATTTACAGATAAAGAAATTCGACAAAAAATGTTTTTTGAAGAACATCAATATACAGGCTCATTCCTAGTTAAGATCATATTGAAAAATTAATGGAAAACCCACAATGTGTATGGTTACCGCCTTATATGAATGCTTAAATGTGGATGATTGATAATCTCACACATTAGAATTTTAACGTTTATATTCCCTTACCATCCGGTCACTTACATCCTCCGGATAACAAAGTGGCGCATATCCACCCGCTCGGTTATAAGCACTACGCTTACCACAACGACTACCATTACTCGCTGTATTATAAGGACATGGGCAATTGCCCGGATAACTCTCAATTGATTCTTTAATAATCTTCTGCTTGATTGCTTCAACGCTTTGGCTACTCTGTTTGGCTTCAACTCCAAAAGTCATACACAAGCCAGCCAGCAATAATAATTTTTTCATAAATCCCCCATTTAGGGAGAATTGTATTTAGTAACTAATAAATTGAAAGATCACATTTTGACTAATTGAGCGATTTTCATGCAAACAAAATTTATGCAATAAAAAACCCGCTTTTCAGCGGGTTTTTAAAATCAGTACTGTCTTATAGACGAACCAATTCCACAATTTTCTCAGCAAGTTCTTCAGCAGATTCCTGAGCAAAAGTCACATCTGTACCTTCAGTTGCCTCAGTCACCACAACCACACCAGTTTCACGAACCAGCGCAACTTGATCAGCTGAAAGACCAATTTTTGCAATCGCAACCACACCTTGCTGAATTAACAGGCTTTCAAGTGCTTGAGCATTTTCAAGCGCTTTTGCAGATACAGATACCGCAGCTGGTTTTTGACCTAAACGTGCAGCACGATCTTCAGCAGTCACAGGATTGGTATGTGCAGTCCATTCGATTGCATCTTCAATCATGCCCGCACCAACAGTGACGTTGCTTAAACGGTCAATGAAGATAAACGAACCAGTATGACGGCTTTCACGGTAACGGTCGAATACCACTGGCGCATCAAACTCGATTTGAACATCAGCAATTGCATTCAGATCCAGCTGCTCTACCTGAGTTTTCTCAAGTGTATTGACGTTTACACGGTAGTTGATCTCTGCAACTTTTGCAGGAACCGTTTGCGTACCTAGCTTAACATTATACAACTTACCTTTAACCAATGGCTGGTCATTCATCCATACCACAGAAGCACGAACCGAACGTGAAGCTAAAGGCTGATCACCCGCTTTCACCAGCATGTTGCCACGAGAGATATCAATCTCATCGTTCAAGGTTAAAGTCACTGCTTGACCTGCAAATGCACGTTGCAAATTGCCGTCAAAAGTTACAATTTCCTTAACAGTAGATTTCTTGCCTGATGGTAAAGCAACAATCTCATCGCCTACAGCCACTTCACCCAGCGCTACAGTACCGCAGAAACCACGGAAGTCGAGGTTAGGACGGTTAACATACTGAACCGGGAAACGGAATTCTTCTTTATCTACACTGTGGGTAATTTCAACAGTTTCTAGAGTACCCATCAGGGTCTGGCCTGTATACCACGGCGTATTTTCAGACTTGTTCACCACGTTATCGCCATTCAGGGCAGAAATCGGTGTGAAGATAATATTCACTGGCGTACGGTCACCTAACTGGTTCACGAAGTCAGTATAGTCTGCCTTGATCTCGTTGAAACGAGCTTCAGAGAACTCCACTAGGTCCATTTTGTTGATCGCAACAATAATGTTCTTAATACCCAGCAGGCTGGCAATAAAGCTATGACGGCGAGTCTGAGTCTGTACGCCATAACGTGCGTCAATCAGGATAATTGCAAGATCTGCAGTAGATGCACCTGTCGCCATGTTACGGGTATATTGCTCATGTCCCGGAGTATCCGCGATAATGAACTTACGTTTTTCAGTAGAGAAATAACGGTAAGCGACATCAATGGTAATCCCCTGCTCACGTTCCGCTTGCAGACCATCTACCAGCAAAGCCAGGTCAGGTGCATCGCCAGTCGTACCGACTTTTTTAGAATCACGTGTTACAGCTTGCAACTGATCTTCATAAATCAATTTTGAATCGTAAAGCAAACGACCGATTAAAGTAGATTTACCATCATCAACGTTACCGCAAGTCAAGAAACGCAGTAAGTCTTTATTTTCATGTTGTTTTAAATAGCTCAGGATATCCTGGCTGATTAATTCAGATTGATGAGACATCGCTCAAACTCCACAAATGCTTAAGAAATCGGTTTAATCTTGAATTCCTCTAAGTCTCCCTCTGATAAAGGGAGATTTGGCTCCGTTCCGTTGGGAGTTCCCCTTCTTTATCAAAGAAGGGGTTAGGGGAAGATTTGAAGATGCTTAGAAGTAGCCTTCCTGCTTCTTCTTCTCCATTGAACCTGCCTCATCATGGTCAATCATACGGCCTTGACGCTCAGAGCTGGTTGCAAGCAACATTTCCTGGATAATTTCCGGCAAGGTGTTGGCAGTGGATTCAACTGCACCCGTTAATGGATAACAACCTAAAGTACGGAAACGAACCGATTTCATTTGTGGTACTTCGCCTGGATTCAGGCGCATACGCTCATCATCAACCATAATCAGCGTACCATTACGCTCAACGACTGGACGTTCAGCAGCTAAGTACAATGGAACAAGTTTGATATTTTCTAGGTAAATATATTGCCAGATGTCCAGCTCAGTCCAGTTAGACAATGGGAATACACGAATACTTTCGCCTTTGTTCACTTTACCGTTGTAAAGGTTCCAAAGTTCTGGACGCTGGTTTTTCGGATCCCAACGGTGTTTAGAGTCACGGAATGAATAAACACGTTCTTTGGCACGTGATTTTTCTTCGTCACGACGTGCACCACCAAAAGCAGCATCAAACTGATATTTGTCCAAAGCCTGTTTCAAGCCTTGGGTTTTCATAATGTCAGTATATTTAGAGCTACCATAGTCGAATGGGTTTACGCCCGCATCACGACCTTCTTTGTTCTGATGCACGATCAGATCAAAGCCATGAGTTTTTGCCATGTTGTCACGGAAGGCAATCATGTCTTTGAATTTCCAGCCTGTGTCTACATGAAGTAGCGGGAATGGAAGTTTTGCAGGGTAAAACGCTTTTAATGCTAGATGCAGCATTACCGCAGAATCTTTACCAATCGAATAAAGCATGACTGGGTTTTCAAACTCGGCAGCAACTTCGCGAATGATGTGAATACTCTCAGCTTCAAGCTGTTTAAGATGAGTAAGTCTTTCCTCATTTAATGACATGGACAACCTGCGTATTACACGTGTACTTATTACACTTTATAAAATTTATATTCATTATAGTGATTAAGTTTTCATAACGTTTTCTTGTTTTGTGCTATCCATATATCAAAACATCATATAAAACTTCACTGATATCTATTATTAGTTTTATTCAATCTAGTGATTTTTAATACTTTGAATTTTAGTATTTTCTTCTATTTAGCTTTTTAAACTTACTATTTTTTAGCAATAACTTCATAGATAAATCATCTAAAGTACCTGTTCCCAACGGTAGCAAAACCACCTAGAGTAATCCTAGTACCTATGGATCTAAATTTAGACATGCCATTTACTCAATATACCTTAGACACTTTAAAGACCCGTCTTGAACAGGCCAAACTGGCTGGCTATATCTATCAGCATCAACAGCACATGCTGGTATTACAAGAATCCTTTGCTGATGATGGTAATGCTTTAAACGTCTATATACAGCATGAACTGACTGCAGATCAGATTGGTCTACAGTTCGGAGTGCGCCTGCAAGACAATAATGCTGAATACGTTATCGGCCTGACGCATAGTAACCAGAATCCGAAATATGAAATTGGTGCAGGCAATCTGAAAGGTGACCAGAAAGCCTTCAACCTTTTATATGCTTTTTATAACTACCCTAAAGCATTTTATCTGGTTGCCCTGCCTTTAGCCGCAAATAGCCAAACACTTGAACAGGCACTTGAAGACCAGCTATTTAGCAAACCTGAACTAGAGTTCCTTAATACAGCGGTGAAAACCAACCCTATGGGTGAACAGGTACAATGGATGAAAGCGTATATTCTTCAGCAAGCTTTAGATATGAAAGTACGGATTCAGACGTCATTGTTGTAACTCTACTTAGGCTAATTGAGTTAAATATAGAGTCGATGTACATGCGATCAACTCGATTCAATTTAGCCTTCTTTAGGCAATCCCTATGTCAAAATATTTATATAAATCAAATATTTTAAGATCAGTAGGACAGACATATACTTTTAAAAAGAAGGATGAATATTAAAAATGTTTAATATTGTGCTTTCTCGCATTCATTACTACATACCTCCTATCCGATACTAGAAAGTGCTTATTAAGATATCCTTCGATCAAATAAAGTCATTGTCACTGACCTAAATGCCTGTTTCATTCGAATTTCAGCTTCAACAAAACTGTGACCATGTTAATTTTTTATCCATTTATTCATAAATTTATTAAGATATTGTCATATTTTTGAAGCTATTGTTTTCTAAAATATTAATTTGATAACTCATACAAGAATTCAATCTAATTTCCAAATATTTAAATTTTTCAAGTTTCATATCCGCTACTTTTGTGTGTATTTAGATTGCAAAATGTATAATCAATGTTATCTTTTTATAAGTAAGAATTATTGTTACTCATTTTGCCAAACATAATTATAGATAGAGACCCGAAGGAATGTGGGAGCTTTTTACCGAACCGTCGAATGTTGTTTTCAGTATCAGTCTTAGCCTGATGCTGATGTTTGCAGCGCTGGAATGTATATTGCTGTTTCTGGGTGGTGGTTCACAAAGTGTTTTTGACCAACTCTTACCTGAAGACTCGCATCATGTAGACTTTCATCCCGCCAATAACCCTAATATCTTTAGCAAGGTATTTGACTGGCTGTATCTGGGACAACTTCCTCTCTTTATCTGGTTGATCATTTTCCTGACCACCTATGGCTTAAGCGGTCTTTTGATTCAAGGTATATTTGAACGTTTTACTGGACATTTAATTAATGGCTGGATCATTTCTCCCGCCTGCCTGTTCCTGTGCATGCCTCTGGTCCGTTTTAATGCCAAAATAGCGGAAAAGATCCTGCCAAAAGATGAAACCACTGCGATTCATATTGAAGAACTGATTGGCCGAACTGCAATCATTATCCTCGGCGATGCTCGTGCCAACTCACCAGCACAAGCCAAAGTTCAAGATCAGTATGGCCATACCCATTATGTGCTGGTCGAACCTGCCAATGGTGAAATCCTGAAACAGGGCCAATCTGTGATTTTAATGGATAAAACCCGCAATGGCTTCCAGGCCATGAAAGTCTAAATACTTATTCTTTCTTACTTTATATTTATTATTTAATCCAAAATTATATTTTCAAATACGCTAAAACAGAGAACAAATAACAATGCTAAATTTTGATTTATATAACATTTTAATCATTACTGGGGTTATCTTTGCCGGCCTGATCACCTTTGGTTTAATCATCGCTCGCCTTTACCGTCGTTCAAGTAAGGAAATTTCTTTTGTCCGTACCGGTTTTGGCGGGGAGAAAGTCATTCTAGGCGGTGGTGCGTTGGTTCTGCCGGTATTGCATGAAATTATACCGGTAAATATGAATACCCTGCGTCTGGAAGTTCGCCGTGCTGATGATCAGGCACTGATTACCCGCGACCGTATGCGTGTCGATGTTATGGCCGAATTCTATGTCCGGGTTAAACCAACCGCAGATTCAATTGCAACGGCAGCACAAACCCTTGGTCAAAAAACCATGTCGCCGAACGAGCTGAAAAATCTGGTAGAGGGCAAATTCGTGGACTCGTTACGTGCCGTAGCTGCTGAAATGGCGATGGAAGAGCTTCATGAAAAGCGCGTCGACTTTGTACAAAAAGTACAGCAAGTCGTGTCGGAAGATCTGCATAAAAATGGTCTTGAACTCGAAACTGTTTCTTTAACAGGTCTGGATCAGACTGGCTTCAAATATTTCAATCCACAAAATGCTTTCGATGCTGAAGGTCTGACCAAACTGACTGAAACCATTGAAGACCGTCGCCGTAAACGCAACCATATTGAACAGGATACTGACCTGGCAATTAAAACCAAGAATCTTGAAGCTGAACAGGCACGCTTACAGATTATTCGTGAAGAAGAATACGCCAAGCTGCAACAGGAACGTGAGATTTCGATTCGTCGCGCTGAACAGCTGGCTGAGATTGCCGCCCAAGAAGCTGCTAAAAAACGTGAAGCTGAGGAAGCACGTATTGCGGCTGAACGCGAAGTAGAATTAAAACGTATTCTGGCTGCCCGTGATGTAGAAAATGAAAATATCCAGAAAGCACAGATTATTCAAAAAGCTCAGGTTGAACAAAAGAAAACCATTGAACTGGCTGAACAGGACCGCGCGATTGCGATTGCTGAAAAATCTCGTGCCGAATCTGAAGCCAAAGCACAAGCAGATCTTGCCCGTGCTCAAGCAGTAAAAGCTGAAGAAGAAGTCGTAACAGTACGTCAGATTCAGCAGGCAGAACGTCAAAAAGCAGTTGAACTGGTGGCTGCCAAAGAACAGGCCGAGAAAGATGCAATTGCGATTACCGTGGCTGCTGAAGCAGGTAAACAGGCAGCGGCTGATGATGCTGAAGCGGTTCGTATTGCCGCTGAAGCCGAAGCTGAAAAAGTTCGCCTGAAAGCCAAAGGTGAAGCGGATGCGAAAGTATTACTTGCCCAAGCGATGGAGAAACAGTATCAGGTCGATGCTGAAGGTACCCGCGCAGTGAATGAAGCAAATAATGTACTGTCATCTGAACAGGTGGAAATGCAAATCCGCCTAGCCATGCTGAAATACTTACCTGAAATCATTCGTGAAAGTGTTAAGCCGATGGAAAACATTGATGACATCAAGATTCTACAAGTCAATGGTTTACATGGGGCACATGCAAGTTCTTGTCAGGCAGATGCCCATCATGAAAGCAGTAATGTTGCCCTTTCCGACCAAGTTGTAAATAGTGCTCTACGCTACCGTAGTCAAGCTCCGCTCATTGACAGTCTGATGAGTGAGTTAGGCATTCAGGGTGGTGATATTAATGGGATGACACAAAGTTTAAAAACGAAAACCTAAAAATTTATCGCTAAAATTTTTAAAACAAAAAAGCTTCCAAGATGGAAGCTTTTTTCAAAAATTACACATATATTTTCAAATAAACATGCTATCAGTAAAGAAAGCGAATAAGCATCATTCTTATGATGGATTATTAAGATAAGAAAATTTATAACAACGATAATTACTGGATAGCATAATGAAAAATACAACTCCTTCCAGAAAATCTGCACTCAATATAACTTTAAGCTTAGGTTTAATTACCTCTTTAAGTTTACTTAGCACCTTTTCTAGCTCGTCAAATGCCCTGACCAAACCTTTATCTTTTTCATCATTAATTGAAAGGTACCAGAAGAACCAACAATTAGAGATGTCAATTATGCATCTTGATTTAGACTATATTTATGACCCTGATCCACGTCAGATGACACGTAATATTAACCAGTTAATCAAGCGTATAGAGACTGTCCAGCCTAATACTATTTTTTTACAGGCTTATGCTGATGAGGATGCTAATGGTTCAGCAAATGAAGTGTATTTCCCTAACCCACATATGCCTGTCAGGGAAGATTTATTTAAAAAAGTCACTGAACAGATTCGAAATCGCACCACTGTTAAAAAAATCTATGCCTGGTTACCCATGTGGGCTTGGGAACTGCCAAAGCACTACCGGGCAAATTATGTAGAAACTACAAACCAGAACATAAAAGGTTATATTCGCCTGTCGCCATTTGATCCAAAAAACTTTGATTATGTCTATGATATCTATAAGGCATTAACAGATAAGATAACTGTGGACGGTATTTTGTATCATGATGATATTACCTTGAATGACTATGAGGATAGTTCCCCCTCTGCCATGCAAGTATATAAATATTGGGGATTTAAAGATGCTGAAAAAATATTACGTCATCCTCAACATCCAGAACAAATGAAGTTTGCTAAAGCTAAAACCGCCTATTTAGATAACCTTGCTTTAAAATTGAGTAATAAGCTTAAAATCACCCATCCCTCCCTCAAATTCGCCCGAAACTCTTATGCGCCTGTGATGTTAAATCCTGAAAGCGAGAAATGGTTTGCACAATCAACCTCAAGTACCCTACAACATTATGATTATAATGCTGTTATGGCTATGCCCTATATGGAAAAAGCCCCAGACCACTCCAAGTTCTATCTTAATTTGGTAGAAAAAGCACGGCAGTATGACCCTACTTTATCTCGGACCATTTTTGAAATTCAAACCATAGACTGGAATACACAGCACAAACTTTCAAATGAGGAGTTATTAGAAACGGTACATCTATTAAAAGAACAAGGAGTGCAGCATATTGGCTATTATCCAGAAGATCCTTTTATGCCACACCCACATGCAACGATTTTTAAGCCAAAGAAATTTTCATAGGCCTACCTTGTATGTCGTACTGCTCTAATCTCCCCTCCTGATTATAGTACAGAGTCAATTGTTTGGCCTGTACCATTTCTAGTAGAGCATGCTTTTCAACCTCAAAGCTATAAGCAATCTCCTGAAGTTCAACCGGTCTAGGTGCCGAACGTCGATCTACTCGATTGAATCGGATCCAGTTATAACACGCCCATAACAACAAGCTTGAAAAAGCAATAATAATCAGTAGGGCCAGTTCAAGTAGCGTCATTCCCTGATAAGGTTTATGGTCTATTAACACATGATCAACAATCAGACTCGATTCAAACCACCATAAACCCAGGGAGGCCAATGGCATAAATAACCATATCCACGCCATCCAGCCTAGTGCCATCAGGCTATAACCACTCGTTCGACCACTTACATATTCTGGAACATCGATATACTCCGGAATATCGAGTTTAGATTCTTTAACAGTTGCTGCGACACTGAGTTCAGAAAGTTCAACAGTTGTTGGTAGCTCCATATACTCGGCAATTTTAACCTGCGGCTTGGCAGGAATATTTTTATTGTTTTTCACCTTATTTTACCTCTGTTTCACCACGGAAGCCTCGGTCTGGACTGATCCACCGTGCACGGGTTTGGGTTTTAAAAATGGTCTTCGGCAACGATACAACGGTCGTTAACATGGTTAAAATCCAGAAAAATAGTGGGTACCAGATTACCCAGAAATAACTTCTAAACATTCGACCTTTATCATATCTGCGGTCAATCCATAGACTGACCATGAACTGAATCAAACAGCTTGCGCCGAGAATCACACCATACCACTGCGGCAACAGAGAATTGATATACCACTCTGGGGCCACAGGAAAGAACAAACCATAAAAGAACAAGACGAATACACCAAACATGGTATATGCCCATAACACGCTAATCACAGATTCCAGTGCGATCGGCCACATGCGGCGCAAACGCCATTTAAATATTTTAGGAATATAGGCAAAGAGTACTTCAATACCACCTTGTGCCCAGCGTAATCGCTGCTGCCACAACCCTTTAAAAGTTTCGGGCATATAAATATAGGTGAGTGCTTGAGGGACATACTGCACATCCCAATGATCAAACTGCAAACGCCATGACACATCAATATCTTCGGTAATCATGTCATCACGCCAGTAACCAATACGATCCAGAGCAGTTTTTCTAAATCCGGCACAAACACCAGAGACAGTGAAAATACGACCATAAGTACGTTGTGCCCGCTTAATCAATCCGATAATAGAGGAAAATTCTCCAACCTGGACTTTGCCTAGTATGCTGGAGCGATTGATAATACGCGGGTTACCCGTTACCGCTCCGACACGCGGGAACATGGTTAAGTGGTGCATCATCCAGAGTACACAATGTGGATGCATTAAAGCATCGCCATCAATACAGATCAGGTACTCATAACCACTTACCATTGCGCCTGCACGTAGTGCATACGCTTTACCCTGGTTCTCGGCCAAATGTACTACACGTAATTTTGGATATTTTTCTGCTAGCTCATCCAGAATCTCTCCTGTCTGATCCGAACTGCCATCATTAATCGCAATCACTTCAAATTTTGGATACTGACTTTGCATGGCATAGCGAATAGTTTGCTTGACCTGTTCAGCCTCATTAAAACAGGGAATTAAAATACTACAACCTGCTTCTTTGGGTTCAGGTAATGCTTTCTGATTCAATTCGCGTTTTATAAAAAACCAGATTCCGCCAGCAATCCACATCCAGGCCATAAACAATGGATAGAAAAAAGCAAAGCCAAAGATGACATCATGTAAACTGATACTATTAATCATTTACGTTCTCCCTGCTGAGCCTGAAAGGGATCACGATAAACGAAAGGATTACTGTTTAAGCTAATCGATGCATAAAGTCTTTGTTGAACCTGCCCGGCATTTTTAAAGTTATAATTTTCAAGCGAAATTTTCTGGATACCTTGTCTACGTAAATTCGCAATACTATTAGTAATCCATTGATCTTGTTCTGATTGACCTGCCAGATCAAAACCGATCATCAAACGTTGTTTTTGTACGGAGGTCAACTGCTGAATATTTTTGAGCAACTGGTTATGCTCAGCTTTGCTGGTTTTTTGATCCAAAACCAGATAGATATAGTCTGAATCATCTGCCAGGGTTTCAAATAAGGCCTTCAGCCCCATAGTTTTATGAGTATTTATTTTCAGTACTGCTAAATAGACATTACTGATATTGGTATAGTATTTGGCACGTCGACTAGTATTTTGTTTTAAGTTAATAACTCGCTCAATCTGTTTCTTACATTCAGCCGACCACTGTGTACTCTCTACAGCACAATTTAACTCTTGGCCAGCATCTATCACCAAGCCTTCCAGATTGCTGTTATATTTGAATATATCTTCAACCAGCTGGACCATATTATAGCCCTGATTCATCATACTGAGCGGTAACTCTGCATAAACACGCTGATACGTACGGGTACGTGCTTGCCATAAAGTACGGTTCAGTAAATCCTGTTGCATTTTTAACTGGCTGTTCGGGAAGTAAGCCACATCGACCGTGCCATTACCATCGAGATCGGCAACAGGTTTCAAGATCAGCTGATTGGTTTTCAGCGCATCTAACTGGTTGAGGAACTGACCGAGTTTTTCATCAGCCTGTTTTATACTGGGCTGCGCAAGATCTTTCAAATTAAACTGAATAAAGCTCTTCTGCTCCAGATAGGGTTGCTTGGTGTGATACAAAAACTCAGACATTGCCTCTTTAATTTCTGCCAGGTTCGGGTTATTCATAATCAAGGCACGCTGATAGGTTTTTACTGAATCAGCCAATGGCGCCATAGTCCCGAGGCTAAAAGACATGCTTAGTCCTGCCTGCTTAGCAATATCTTCTGTTTCTGCTGTTACAGCACCATAGGGCCAGAAAATAGCATGAGTCGGTACTGACAATTCCTGTTCCAGAATGGCTTTAGAACGCTTTAAGTCTTCCAGCACACGCTGCCTATAAGCAAGGTCAGATTCATAACGTGCCTTTGTCAAATCATATATACGTGCAGTTGCAGCAGGCTGCATATTTCTTTGTGGATTCGAAATAACTCCACGATGCAAATTATGTGAATGCGATACAAACTCGACTAAGCCACTATTTTGCATTTCCCGCATCTGGTCCCAATTCATCAGATTATTTGCCCCATAGGACTCTATGGCATCTTTATGCTTGGTACCAATCCAGCTGGTTGGAATAGCAAAAACGGCATGTAATTTATATTGCTTTAATAAAGGAAATACTTGGGTATATCCGCTTAGCGCCCCATCATCGAAGGTCAAAAGTACCGATTTTTCTGGTAATGGAATTTTTTTCTCACGGGCACGGCGGATATCTTCCAAAGAAATAGTTTTCCAACCTTCACGTTTTAACCAAGCAAAATATTGCGCCAAATATTCAGTACTAATTGCATATTGATCACGATCACCCTGACGTGCTACATCATTCCTGACATCATGAAAAGTGAGTGTTACGAACTGGTTTTCAGGCAGATCCATCGCTTTATTTTCAGCATGACTATATGCCATAAAAAGACTTAAGCATCCTAATAGAGCGAGTGTATTTTTTATTGTTTTCATTAGAATCTCCCTTCAAATCCAAAACTTGCTTCGAGTCTATTTTCATCTTCACCGTCATAAGGGTGTTGCCCATAGGACACCCCATAATTCAGGGACCAAGTTCTGGTGATTTGCCAGAGGTGTTGATATTTCGCCAAATAAATCAGGCCTGAGTCATAATCTTCCTGGTCAAATACACCAAGATTTAATGAAAAACGTTGAGTCAACGACTGATCATAACTACGCCAGGTTACCCAATCATGTTCCAGACCTGCTTCTGCACTCCAACTTGAAGATGGATTGAAATAGGAAGTTTCTACATCATCTTTATTCGATGCCCAAAATCCATATAAGTTCAGATGGGTTAAATGATGTGGAGCCTGGAAAATACGTTGCTTGAAATAGGTACCTAGTTCCTCACGCTCATTTCCGTCATCAATATCAGTAAACTGATAGCTCAATCCAGCCTTTGTAGATTCATGCTGTTGCCAGTTTAAGTCGAAACGATAAGACTGCCCTTCATGTTCATCCTGTATCTGCAATGGAATCTCTGCCTGGCTGTTATAAGCCAGACCATAATTCCAGTGATCACTTAACCAATGATTCCAGGTTATATTCACACCAAAGCGATCACCCTCGGTCGCTTGTGAAAGTGCTACAGTGGCATACTTACGGTTATCGACCCATTCCAGTCCTACACCGATCCGTTGATCATCTTGCTTACCTTCTTCATACTCTCCACTACGGTACTGATGCTCCACAAAGGCCCGGTAATAATCTGAAAACCATGGGGTATTGAGTCGCGTCCAGCTTTGTTTCTCACGAGAACCATTCAGATTATTGACCAGATCTTGATCATCCGTTTCACTTTTCGCATAAAGACTATTATGTGAAATGGTAAACCGCTCACGATCTTTGAGCTCCTTATGACTACGTACTACCCCGGTATCAGTTCCTGCCCGCTCTAAAAGATCAGTATTGCTACTACGCCATGTCTGCACATCAAAGACAGCTTGTGCATTTTGCATGCTATTAATTCGGGTTGCTTGTATTGATGGCTCTGTACCATTGAGTAAGGAAACCGTTGCCTGTGCTTGCAAAGGTTTTTCACGCCAACGCTGTATAGTCGCAAGATAATTGATGTAATTACGATTTCCTGGAGATTTATTTACCAGGTCCTGAAAATACAGTTCTGCCTTATCCAACTGGTTTTTATAACTATAATGAAGACCTCTTAAGATCATATACTCATCCCGGTCCATATGAATCGTACGGTCTACACCTTTAGCCTGACTATAGAAGAATATTGGTAAGCGCTGATCCATTTCCTTAATTACTTCATCAGCGGCTTTAAATTTTTCTTGTTCAATCAAGCTATAGTACAAACCTGCATAGACGTCATAGTCCACATAGTTCTTTTCTTTAAACAGACTGCGGTACAATATTTCCGCCTGCTTTGGTTTATGGTTGCGCAAATAACTATCAGCTAGTGCATGTCTGGTATAAGCAGGCATCTGTTCTACCGGCTGATTGATTTTAGCCAGTTGGCCCAAAGCTTCAGTAGAACGTTGCCGTGCACTTAAGGCAAAAATATATTCATAATAAAATCTTTGACGTAACTCGGGATATTGGGCTAGCTCATTTTCATAAGCCTGCATTTCCGAAATCACCTGATCCAGCTCTGTATAGGCAATTTTGCCCTGATCCTTTTCACTTTGTACTTTATAGAAATCAATGGCATTCCGAATATGTTGACTAAACTTGATCAGCTGTACTTCATGCTTGAGACGACTTTGCCCTTTACCCTGCTGCTGTAGATAACGGTTTGCACTGTCATAATCAGCACTGGCTGCCAAAGCCAGCACATACTGTTCCTGCACGCTTTCCGAACGACTCATCGATAAAGCGCGAGTTGCGGTATTCAGTGCCTGTATAGGTTGTCTTAATAAGCGATAGGTATAAGCCAATTGTACTAGCTGATCAGCATTCAGCTGTTTCTGGTCAACTTTTCTGATTTGTTGCTCTGCCTGCTCCAACTGACCACTTTCCGCGAGCAACATGCCACGGTATAAATCCCATGGAATATCACTTGTGCTGTTTTTCTGAAATTTTGCTGCATATTGTTCAGCCAGCAAAAATTTACCCTGATCACGCAATAACATCACCAGAGGCAGTTGCCCATAGACTGGATATATTGAAATTTTTAAGTGATTCAGATTGTAATCTTGCTGAATTAGGGGGAAATTATATTGTCGGCTTAACAAAATAAAGTCAGCCAGCAGGTTCATGTTCGCAGGATCTTTGCGTACCATTTCTGCGAGTATTTTTAGACCTTTTTGGGTATCCCCAGACTTAATTTGCTTGACCACCTGATGCCTTTGCGTGTCTGTAATAGCTGCATATAAAGGATTCAAGCTGATTCCTGTAGCAAGTAACACATAGGCGATTGAATAATAGTTATTGTTGTTTAGCATTGGCATTTGTCTTGTTATGTATTTTATTTATACAAACATTATAACAAAGTGCGATTTAGCTCACAATTTCATCCTGTCAGACTAAACTATTATGTATTTCTTCTAAAAAAAGCCCTCAATAAGAGGGCTTTATATTGGATTTTTATTGTTTAGATTAAGCCTTTATCCTTCAGCAACTGATACATGGTTGAACCAAGCTCAGCAGGACTACGGGTATAAGCCATGCCAGCACGTTCAAAGGCTGCAAATTTTTCTTCCGCGGTGCCTTTACCACCTGAAATAATCGCACCTGCATGCCCCATACGTTTTCCTTTCGGTGCTGTCACACCCGCAATATAACCCACCACAGGCTTAGTTACATTAGACTGGATATATTCAGCAGCTTCTTCTTCAGCTGTACCACCAATCTCACCAATCATGATAATAGCTTCTGTTTCAGGGTCTTCTTCAAACAGTTTCAAGCAGTCAATCTGGTTCATACCTGGAATTGGATCACCACCGATACCGATACAAGTCGATTGACCTAGACCTAGTTTAGTCGTTTGCGATACAGCCTCATAAGTCAGAGTACCTGAACGAGAGATAATCCCGATCTTGCCTTTCTTATGGATATGGCCTGGCATAATTCCGATTTTGCATTCTTCAGGCGTAATAATACCCGGACAGTTTGGGCCAATCAGACGCGTGCCATTACCATTGGTTTCCAGATAGCGCTTGGCTTTTAGCATGTCCAGTGTTGGTACACCTTCAGTAATCACTACAATCAGCTCAATACCTGAGTCAACCGCTTCCACAATAGAGTCTAATACAAATGGTGCAGGTACATAAATTACAGAAGCATCGGCCTGAGTTTCTTTTACCGCTTCACGCATGGTATTAAATACTGGCAGATCCAGATGTGATTGACCACCTTTACCCGGTGTTACCCCACCGACCACTTTAGTACCGTAAGCAATTGCCTGCTCAGAATGAAAAGTTCCGTTTTTACCAGTAAAGCCCTGAACTAAAACTTTGGTGTCTTTATTAATTAATACGCTCATTGTGATACTCCTTAAGCTTTTACTGCAGCAACAATTTTTTCTGCAGCATCGGCCAGGCCATTTGCAGAAATTAATTTCAAACCAGATTCATCCAGTAATTTGGCACCAAGCTCAGCATTGTTCCCTTCAAGGCGAACCACAACCGGCACAGTGACATTTACTTCTTGAACTGCTGCAATAATTGCTTCAGCGATCATGTCGCAACGTACAATTCCACCAAAAATATTAATCAACACACCTTGCACAGAAGTATCTGCCAAAATAATTTTGAACGCCTCAATCACACGCTCTTTGGTTGCACCACCACCGACATCGAGGAAGTTAGCGGGCTGACCACCATAAAGCTTGATAATATCCATGGTAGCCATCGCAAGACCAGCACCATTGACCATACAACCAATATTACCTTCCAGGGCAACATAGTTCAGATCAAATTCAGAGGCTTTTAGCTCACGCTCATTCTCTTGTGATTTATCGCGTAGTGCCGCCACTTCAGGCAAACGATACAACGCGTTCGAATCGATCCCTACTTTGGCATCGACACAAAGAATGTCACCATTTTCACGGACTGATAACGGATTGATTTCAAACAGGGCAAAATCATTTTCCACAAAGGCTTGATAAGCCGCGGTCATGACTTTAACAAATTGGTTGATTTGTCCATCTTTAAGGTTTAAAGCAAATGCAACTTCACGTGCCTGGAACGGCAATAAACCAACGAGTGGATCAACTTCAACTTTAATAATTTTTTCAGGCGTTTCTTCTGCCACTTTTTCAATTTCAACACCGCCTTCAGTCGATGCCATAAAGGTAATGCGACGAGTTGAACGGTCTACCACAGCACCCAGATAAAGTTCACGCTCTACCGGATAAACATCTTCAGAGACCAGAATGCTGTTGACTGGTTGACCATTGGCATCGGTTTGATAAGTCACTAAACGTGAGCCAATAATTTGATTGGCATATTCAGCGGCTTCGTCGGCAGATTTAACTACCTTTACCCCACCCGCCTTACCACGCCCCCCGGCATGCACCTGTGCTTTTAATACGGCAAATTTTCCGCCCAGCTGTTGAAAAGCCTGCACGGTTTCTTCAGCATTTGTGGCAAGAATACCTTCCTGAACTGGCATGCCATATTTTTTTAATAACGCTTTTGCTTGATACTCATGTAAATTCATTGATTGACCTTTTACTACTTTTTCACTTTGTTATTACTGCGTCCAATATCCTGTGGCGCTGCAACATCGATATTGGAATTTATTAAAACGATGTTTTGATTCTTATCTTTATTTTTAGATGATTATTCATACAAAAACAACCACCAAATGTAAAAGAGCGGCCGGAGCCGCTCTTTTTTAGATTATTTACGCTTACGCTGGATCGCGTGAATTGCACGACCATCCACTGCCAGAGCAGCTTCATGTACGACTTCAGAGAAAGTTGGGTGACCAAAAGTCATCAACTGTAGGTCTTCTACTGAAGATACAAATTCAAGTGCGATCATACCTTGATGAACGATGTCAGACGCAGCAGGTCCAATCACGTGCATACCAAGTAGACGGTCTGTTTTCGCATCAGCAACAAACTTCACGAAACCAGCATTTTCGCCAGCAGCCATTGCACGGCCGTTCGCAGCGAAACCGAATTGACCAGTTTTCACCTCAATGCCTTTTTCTTTCGCTTGCTCTTCTGTTAAACCTACCCACGCTGCTTCTGGATGTGTGTAAATTACAGAAATGATCGTGTCGTAGTTGACTTGCGCAGCGTGACCGTGAATACGTTCAACTGCCATTACGCCTTCTTCCATTGCTTTATGTGCAAGCATTGGACCACGCACCAAGTCACCAATTGCATATACGCCTTCAACAGAAGTTGCACACCAATCGTTTACTTCAACTAAACCACGTTCAGTCAATTTAATGCCTGAATCTTCAGCCAATAGACCTTCAGCATAAGCACGACGACCTACACAAACGATCAACTTGTCGAAAGTTTGAGTTTTGTCTTCGCCACCTTGAGTGTACTGAACAGTAACTTCACGGCCGTTAACTTCAGTACCAGATACTTTCGCACCAACACGGATATCCAGACCTTGTTTAGTCAATACTTTTTGATAGTCTTTTGCCAATGCTTTATCAGCCATTGGTAAGAATGCATCCATTGCTTCAAATACAACAACTTCAGCACCCAGACGACGCCATACTGAACCAAGTTCAAGACCAATTACGCCTGCACCGATGACACCTAAACGCTTAGGCACTTCCTGGAATTCAAGCGCGCCAGTAGAGTCAACAATAATGTCTTGATCTACAGGAGCAACAGGAATATTTACCGGCACAGAACCAGTTGCAAGAATCACGTATTTAGGTTCTAAAACTTGAGTTTCGCCTTCATGTGAAACAAACTCAACTTTTTTGCCAGCAAGTAATTTACCAGTACCTTTTAACCATTCAACGCCATTGCCTTTAAGCAGACCGTCGATACCCATGGTCAATTGGTTTACGATTTTATCTTTACGCGCAAGCATTTTAGACAAATCAAATGCGACTTCACCAGTCGTAATACCGTGATCATCTAAGTGATGAACAGTATCTTCATAACGATGAGAAGAATCCAAAAGTGCCTTAGAAGGGATACAACCTACGTTTAAGCAAGTACCACCTAAAGAAGGTTTACCTTTATGAATACGTTTTTCGATACACGCAACTTTAAAACCAAGTTGAGCTGCACGAATAGCAGCTTCATAGCCGCCTGGACCACCACCGATTACAACTAAATCAAACTGAGACATTTGTATCTCCAAAAACGAGTTCAAAGGATCGCTTCGAACTCGCTCTGATTATTCTTAAAAACTAAAATTATAGATCAAGGATAAGACGTGCTGGCTCTTCTAACAATTCTTTGATTGTTACAAGGAAACCTACAGCTTCTTTACCATCGATTAGACGGTGGTCATAAGAAAGCGCTAGGTACATCATTGGCAAGATTTCAACTTGACCATTCACTGCCATAGGACGTTCCTGGATTTTATGCATACCCAGAATCGCAGTTTGAGGCGTGTTCAAGATTGGAGTTGAAAGCAATGAACCGAAAGTACCACCGTTGGTAATTGTGAAAGTACCACCAGTCATGTCTTCAATTGCAAGTTTACCTTCACGTGCCTTACCAGCATATGCACGGATACCATTTTCAACTTCAGCATAGTTCATGCGGTCTGTATCACGAAGTACAGGAACCACCAGACCACGGTCAGAAGAAACCGCTACACCGATGTCATAGTAACCATGGTAAACGATGTCGTCACCATCGATAGACGCATTCACTGCTGGGTAGCGTTTAAGCGCTTCAGTCGCTGCTTTAACGAAGAATGACATAAAGCCAAGACGCGCACCATGACGTTTTTCAAACGCATCTTTGTACTGGTTACGCATTTCCATGATTGGTTTCATGTTTACTTCGTTGAACGTAGTCAACATTGCTGTTTCTTGAGTCGCAGCAAGCAGACGTTCAGCAACACGTTTACGAAGACGAGTCATCGGAACGCGTTTTTCAATACGTTCACCAACTGCAACGCTTAACGGTGCAGCAGCAGGAGCCGCTGGTTTCGCTTGGTGGCTTGCAACATCTTCTTTTGTGATGCGACCGCCACGACCTGTACCAGATACGTCAGATGCAGCAATACCAGATTCAGTTAACGCTTTACGAACTGCAGGTGCTTGGTCTTGAACCTGTTGACGCTCAACGATCGGTGCATTACCTGCTTCAGTTTTCGCAGCTGCTTGTTCTACTGATGCTTCAGATTCAGATTGAACTGCTTGAGTTTGCGCAGCACCAGAAACAGCACCTTCTTCGAATTGTGCAATCACTTCAGCAGAAAGCACTGTGTCGCCTTCATTTTTGATGATTGATGCAATTGTACCGTCAGCAGGAGCAACAACTTCTAAAACAACTTTATCAGTCTCAATATCACAGATCACTTCATCACGTGATACTGCTTCACCTGGTTGCTTGTGCCAAGTTGCGATCGTGCCGTCCGCAACTGACTCTGGAAATACCGGTGCTTTAATTTCGGTTGCCATTACTTAGAATCTCCTGGATTATTCAGCATCGATCGCTAGAGCGTCGTTAACGAGCTGAGCTTGTTGTTTTGCATGCAAATATGGTGAACCACACGCCGGTGCAGCAGAAGCTTCACGGCCAGCGTAGCTAATACGAACCTGTTTACCAGACTTCATCACGTCGTCATACAGACGTGGCGCGATGAACAGCCAAGCACCTTGGTTCTTCGGTTCCTCTTGAGCCCAAACCAGCTCTTTCAGGTTTGGATACTGAGCAAGAACTTCAGCAAGACGTGCTTCTGGGTACGGATACAATTGTTCAATACGAACGATCGCTGTATTGTTCAATTCTTTTTCACGACGTTTTTCAACTAGGTCGTAGTAAACCTTACCACCACACAGCACCAGACGAGTTACGTCTGATTTGTTGATGTTATCTACTTCATCGATCACAGTCTGGAATGTGCCGCTTGCAAGTTCATCAAGGTTAGACACAGCTAACTTGTGACGCAGTAATGATTTTGGCGACATGATGATCATTGGCTTACGGATTGGGCGGATTGCCTGACGACGTAATGCATGGAAGATCTGTGCAGGTGTAGTTGGAGTCATCACTTGCATGTTGTCTTCTGCACATAACTGCAGGAAGCGCTCAAGACGTGCAGATGAATGCTCTGGACCTTGACCCTCGAAGCCGTGTGGCAGAAGCATAGTCAGACCACACACACGTTCCCACTTGGTTTCACCAGATGAGATGAACTGGTCGATCACAACCTGTGCACAGTTCGCGAAGTCACCAAACTGAGCTTCCCAGATGATCAAGCTCTTAGGAAGAGTCGTCGCATAGCCGTATTCAAATGCCAATACTGCCATTTCAGACAATAATGAATCATAGATCGCAACGCGTGGCTGATTCTCTTTGATATGACAAAGTGGAATATAGGTTGAGCCATCTACCTGGTTATGCAGTTTTGCATGACGGTGTGAGAAGGTACCGCGACCCACGTCTTCGCCAGTTAAACGAACCAAGTAGCCATCGTCTAGAAGCGATGCATAGGCTAGAGTTTCAGCAGCACCCCAGTTCAGTGGCATTTCACCAGTCTGCATTTTCAGACGGTCATCAATCACTTTAGAAACCTGACGCTGCATCACGAAGCCTTCTGGAAGCTCGCGCATTTTACGACCAAGTTCTTTAAGACGTTCTAGATCACAAGTTGTATCCCACTCGTCTGTGTAGTCGTGACCTAAGTACGGAGACCAATCTACGAACATTTTCTTGTTTGGCTCTAACACCAAGGCATTGGCAACGTGTTTACCTGCTTCAAGATCGGATCGATAGTTTTCAACCATTTGATCTGCAGTTGCGCGGTCAAGGATCCCTTCTTGCACAAGTTTGTCAGCATACAAAGTACGAGTCGTCGCTTTCTTGTTGATGACTTGATACATCATTGGCTGAGTTGCAGCCGGTTCATCCGCTTCGTTGTGACCACGACGACGGTAACAGAACATGTCGATAACCACGTCTTTACGGAAAGTATGACGGAAATCATGTGCAAGCTGAGCAACAAACAATACAGCTTCCGGATCATCACCATTGACATGGAAGATCGGTGCCTGAATCATTTTCGCGATGTCAGTACAGTATTCTGTAGAACGCGCATCACGTGGATCAGAAGTGGTGAAACCAACCTGGTTGTTCACAACAATGTGCACTGTACCACCAACGGTGTAACCACGCGTTTGTGACATCTGGAAGGTTTCCTGGTTGACACCTTGACCTGCAAATGCTGCATCACCGTGAACGATGATTGGTAATACGTCATCACCACCGATGTCTTTACGACGTACCTGACGAGCACGTACCGAACCTTCAACTACCGGTCCAACGATTTCAAGGTGTGATGGGTTAAACGCCAATGCCAGGTGTACTTCGCCACCTGGAGTCATCACGTTAGACGAGAAACCTTGGTGATACTTAACGTCACCAGAACCTTTCTTATGAAGAGACTTACCTTCGAATTCGCCAAACAGGTCAGCCGGGTTTTTACCCATGATGTTAACCAGAAGGTTCAGACGGCCACGGTGTGGCATACCGATTACAACTTCTTTACAGCCAACAGAACCTGCACGTTGAATCACTGCATCAACCATCGGAATGAAAGACTCACCGCCTTCAACACCGAAACGTTTTGCACCAACGAATTTGTTACCTAAGTATTTTTCCAAGCCTTCTGCTGCAGTCAAACGCTCAAGTACATGTTTTTTCTGTTGTGTGTTGAAACCAAACTGGCCACGTGCACCTTCAAGACGTTGTTGAATCCAACGTTTTTCCTTGGTGTCAACGATGTGCATGTATTCTGAACCAACAGTACCGCAGTATGTAGACTCTAATGCAGCAAGAATTTCAGCAAGCGTTGCTTCTTCTTTACCGATCGCAAGATTACCAGTATTGAATACTGTGTCTAAATCAGACTTGGTTAAACCATGTGCATCCAGTTCTAAGTCAAATGCTTGTTCGCGTTTTGCAAGACCTAATGGATCTAATTTAGCTTTCTGGTGACCACGGTTACGATAAGCCGCAATGAGTTGTAATACGCCAATTTGACGACGCTCGTGATCAGAACTTACTGTCGCTTGAATGACAGGCTGAACACGGCTTGAATTACGACCTAACAGTAGGAATTGCTCACGTACATTGCTGTGTGGTTGGTCACCTTTAGGGAACTTACCGAAGTATTCCTGCCAGTCAGCACCCACTGAGTCTGGAGCGGTCAGATACTGCTCATAAAGTTCTTCAATATACGCTGCACTATCAGCGCTAAGTTCAGTGTCAAGACGCAGAGCGTCAGCAACTTCTTGCATTTGTGGACCCATTTCCTATTGCAAAAACATTTTCAGGATGCTTTTTAAGCAAAACCCAGGATTAGTAATGTCAAATTGGTAAGATGACATTAGTCCCCCATAAGGCATAAGCCATGAGGCGCTATCACCACACCAAGAGCAACTCTTGATATGTTTAATGAACAATAACGCCCCTCAGCGGCATCATCACTCATCGAATACCCGATAAAAACCGAGCAATTTTTTGCAAATCGACTTAGAAAAAACAAAGGCTTAAGCTGTATTTTTTCTAAAGCGACTCTAACTTACCTTTATATACCAGTCGCAGGTTTTTCCGTGTTTAAAAAGTGTACATTAATCCTTACATTTTTTGGATATAGTCTTATGCTAAATGCTATCACGATCTCGACTAATCAATTGATTTTTTTGACGAGAAATGTGTGTTTTTTAGTCAAATACATCAACCAGAAATTACTCTAACATAGGGAGCTTTAAATGAAAAATACAATCTCCGTAGACTAAAGTCCTACATCCATCCACCATACCACTGATAAACAAAAAGAGAGTAAATCTTCCAATCCACTCCCTTTGCAATCTTGCGTTATATAATAACATTATCGGGAATCTTTTTCAGGTCAGTTTTACATCTAAAAATCATAAATAAATCGAACTACATCATATTAGTGCACAAACCTGAGTAAAATGCTCTGAAATGATTCATCACCCTTTATGATTGCACCAGAACTCCTGCTGATAACACCTGCTTTTCGACTAGTCTTACCCTTTTCAGCGCCCCTATAAAGCAAAAAGCACACCAAGTGGTGTGCTTTTTTGACAAACTGTTATTCGCAGTCTGAATTAGCCAGCCATATCTAGAAGCATGTTACGGATGTGACCGATTGCTTTCGTAGGGTTCAAGCCTTTAGGACATACAGATACACAGTTCATGATGCCTTTACAACGGAACAGCGAGAATGGGTCGTCAAGACGAGCCAAACGCTCTTGAGTTGCTGTATCACGTGAGTCAATGATGAAGCGGTAAGCATTCAACAATGCTGAAGGACCCAAGAACTTATCAGGATTCCACCAGAATGACGGACATGAAGTTGAACAGCATGCACAAAGAATACATTCGTACAGACCATCAAGATGTTCACGTTCTTCAGGAGACTGTAGACGCTCTTTAGGCGGTGCAGGCTGATTATTGATCAAGAACGGATGAATTTTGTTGTACTGATCGTAGAACTGATTCATGTCTACAACAAGGTCTTTAACTACTGGAAGACCTGGCAGTGGACGGATTGTGATTGTTTCTGGTAAATCATTCAGGTTCCACAGACATGCAAGACCGTTTTTACCATTAATGTTTACACCATCAGAACCACAAATACCTTCACGACATGAGCGACGGAACGTTAAAGATTCGTCTTGTACTTTTAATGCCAGAAGTGCGTCAAGCAACATACGGTGCTTGTCAGTCAATTCCAGTTTAAAAGTTTGCATGTACGGTGCTGCATCCTTATCAGGATCGTAGCGGTAGATATTAAATGTACGAGTACCTCTACTCATCTTACTTCTCCGAATTAGAATGTACGTGGTTTAGGTGGAATTGCATCAACCGACAATGGACGGTAACGCACTGGTTTGTACTCAAGACGGTTGTCCGCAGAGAACCATAATGTGTGCTTCATCCACTCATCATCACGACGACCGTATGGGTATGCAGGATGGTCAGGAGACTCTTCAAAGTCTACTACCGTATGCGCACCACGGCATTCTTTACGCGCTGCAGCTGAAATTAGAGTCGCTTTAGCAACTTCATACAAGTTTTCAACTTCAAGCGCTTCAATACGTGCTGTGTTGAATACTTTAGATTTGTCTTTCAAGTGAATGTTGCGCACGCGCGGTTCAATTGCAAGAATCTGTTTCACACCTTCTTCAAGAAGTGCAGATGTACGGAATACACCAGCGTGGTCTTGAACGATGTCACGAATCGCATCAGCAACTTCTTGAGCATTTTCACCTGTCGTTGATTCGTCAAGTTTACGAATACGTGCAACAGTTTGCTCAAGTACAGTGGTAGGAAGCGGCTCATATTCATCACCGTGATGTTTAGTCACATAATCGATGATGTGCTGACCAGCAGCCTTACCAAATACAACCAAGTCAAGCAGTGAGTTTGTACCTAGACGGTTTGCACCATGTACAGATACACAAGAACATTCACCAATCGCATAGAAACCTTTCACTGGTTTAGTGAAGTTACGGCCTTCTTGGTTAGTCGAGTATGTATCAGTGTTCTTGTCGTAGTGAGTAACCAGTGCTTCAGTTTCCGGAGACTCTGGAACAACGACCTGACCATGAATATTCGTAGGAATACCACCCATTTGATAATGGATTGTTGGCACTACCGGAATTGGCTCTTTGGTGATATCAACGTTCGCGAATTTCTTACCAATCTCAAATACAGATGGAAGACGTTTCATGATCGTATCCGCACCCAGGTGCGTCATATCAAGAAGAATATAATCACCTTTAGGACCACAGCCACGACCTTCTTTGATCTCTTGGTCCATAGAACGTGATACGAAGTCACGTGGTGCCAAGTCTTTCAAAGTTGGAGCATAACGTTCCATGAACGGTTCGCCATCTTTGTTACGAAGGATTGCACCTTCACCACGACAACCTTCAGTTAGCAATACGCCTGCGCCCGCAACACCTGTAGGGTGGAACTGCCAGAATTCCATATCTTGTAATGGAATACCTGCACGAGCTGCCATACCAAGACCGTCACCAGTATTGATATACGCGTTAGTAGATGCACGGTAAACACGACCTGCACCACCAGTAGCAAATAGAGTAGCTTTCGCCTGGAATACTGCAATTTTACCAGTTTCCTGATCGATAGCAGTTACACCAAGTACATCGCCAGCTTCGTTACGGATCAAATCAAGTGCGATCCATTCTACGAAGAATTGTGTACCCATTTTCACGTTGCTTTGATAAAGCGTATGAAGAAGTGCGTGACCTGTACGGTCAGCTGCAGCACATGCACGAGGAACCGCTTTTTCACCATAGTTTGCAGAGTGACCACCGAATGGACGTTGGTAAATCGTACCGTCTGCGTTACGGTCAAATGGCATACCTAAATGTTCTAATTCGTATACCACTTGAGGTGCTTCACGCGTCATAAACTCGATCGCATCCTGGTCACCCAACCAGTCAGAACCTTTAACTGTGTCATAGAAGTGGTAGTGCCAGTTATCTTCTTGCATATTACCAAGAGATGCACCAATACCACCCTGTGCCGCAACAGTGTGTGAACGTGTCGGAAATACTTTAGTCAGTACAGCAACTTTTAAACCAGCTTGAGCAAGTTGGTAAGATGCACGCATACCTGAACCACCGCCACCGACGATGACAGCATCGAAAGTTTCATGTGGAATATTTGTGTAATCTTCTTTAGGGTTAATTGCGCCCATGATCTCTTCCTATCGAGCCCAGAAAATCTGGATTGCCCAGATTGCGTATGCTAATACAGCGATAATCACTGCTGAAGTCAATACAATGCGTAAACCTGATGCTGATGGACCCATTTGACGAGTAGTCACATAGTCAGTGAAAACCTGCCACATGCCAATCCATGCGTGTGCAACAAGAGAGAATACTGCCAATAAAGACAAAATCTTCATTGGTGTAGTCATCATAAAGCCGTACCACTGTTCAAAGTTGAAGCCACCATTCAGTAGAATCCAACCCAAAACGATAACAGTATACACAGCTAGAACCACTGCACTCACACGTTGAAGAAACCAATCGCGAGAACCTGAACCCGTTAAACCAGTAGCACTTTTCATTAGAGTACGATCCATACAAATGCTGCAACAATACCGATCGCAGACAAGATTAATGAAATAGTAGCTGCAGTACGGCCGCTTTGCAGTTCTTCTGCAACGCCAACATCTGCAAGTAAGTGCTTAATACCAGTAAACGTATGATAAATTAAGCCGGCTACAAATACCCATACAACAAAACGCACGATGAAACCGTTAAAGATTTCTTGCACTTGAGCAAAACCTTCAGGCGAAGACAATGACTTGTCTAAAATCCATAAAAGGACCGGTACGAGTAAGAATACGATCACACCAGAAAGACGGTGTAGAATTGATGCAATAGCCACAGGTGATTTTAAGTTTACTTCTAAAACTTGACCCATGGACAAATTGACAGGTCTGTTGCTTTTCACAGCGGGCATCCTGTAGTTAAAAACTCCATCCGGAGTTTGTTGGAATTAATTCGAAGGAAAGCTGGCATTGATTAGGCAAATACATGCCTAAACGTAAAACGACACTGAATTATAAAACGCTCACTATCAAAATACAAACAACTCTCATAAGCTTTTTGGCTAAAAATCCTTTAAATAAGAATCATTAACAATAAGATTAATCTGCAATAATTTTATAATTGCCTTCTAATCAATACTTATATATATGTTTTTAAATAATAAAGCCGATTAATTTAGTCCGATATGGAGACATAATAGAAACATCTGTTCTTTAGACTAAAGGTGAAGATTCAAGCACTTAGCGCTCGATTGAAAATATCACTCAAACTATACAGAACCCTCTATTTTTTAAAGATTTACGATAAGCCAAATGGTAAATACAAAACTATCTTTATAATAGTTGAATGAATACGTCACTTAGGCAGATAAAACGCATTTCAGTACCGATCTATACTATTCAACTTAAAAATGTGAAACAGGTCTCCAAATAAATCAAATTAGCATGATTTAATCGAGCAAAAATAAGTCATTTTTTAATCAAACAGACATTTTCAAATATTCTATTAAGTGCTTTTATTTATAAGACCTGACAAAAACTACCAACCCTTGAAAAAGCTGTAAGTAGTGAAATTTATATAGTTTTAGCCACTTTATCATTATAAACCTAATCATTTTAAACATTTTTTTACGATTAAAAGATGATGATTATCGCTGCAAACAATGCATTTTTTTCTGCACCTCCTGCATGTTTTATCTTATTATAGCGCGTTGATGCTGTGATTTTAATAAAGCTTTTTATACAGAGATTATGTGACTAAGCCGCTGTGTAACGTCATTTTTTATCCATAAGTATAATTGACAAAATTTCAGTACTCACTAATCTTATAGCAAATTTTTGATCCGTCCGTTTTGTACATTAAAAGATTGATAGACAACTCGGATAAACATTCACCAGGACAGGAGATCTATTGAATGTCTGAAGCAACTGGCAAGAAAGCCGTTTTACAGCTTGATGGCAAAGAAATTGAATTACCAATTTACAGCGGCACATTGGGCCCAGATGTAATCGACGTTAAAGATGTGTTGGCTGCAGGTCACTTTACTTTTGATCCTGGTTTTATGGCAACAGCTGCATGCGAGTCTAAAATCACTTTCATCGATGGTAATAAAGGTGTTCTTTTACACCGTGGCTACCCAATTGACCAGTTAGCAACTAAAGCTGATTACCTAGAAACTTGCTACTTACTTCTTAATGGCGAGCTTCCAACAGCTGAGCAAAAAGAAGAATTCGACGCTAAAGTTCGTAACCACACTATGGTTCACGATCAAGTAAGCCGCTTCTATAACGGTTTCCGTCGTGATGCTCACCCTATGGCAATCATGGTTGGTGTTGTTGGTGCGTTGTCTGCGTTCTATCACAATAATCTGGACATCGAAGATGTTAACCATCGTGAAATCACTGCGATTCGTTTAATCGCTAAGATTCCTACTTTGGCAGCTTGGAGCTACAAATACACTGTTGGTCAACCATTCGTTTACCCACGTAACGATTTGACTTACGCTGAAAACTTCCTGTACATGATGTTTGCTACTCCAGCAGACCGTGACTACAAAGTAGATCCAATCCTTGCGAAAGCAATGGACCGTATCTTCACACTTCACGCTGACCACGAACAAAATGCTTCTACTTCTACAGTACGTTTAGCTGGTTCTACTGGCGCTAACCCATATGCATGTATCGCTGCTGGTATCTCTGCACTTTGGGGTCCTGCTCACGGTGGTGCGAACGAAGCTGTTCTTAAGATGCTGGATGAAATCGGCACTGTAGAAAACGTTGCTGGCTTCATGGAAAAAGTGAAAACTAAAGAAGTTAAACTCATGGGCTTCGGTCACCGTGTGTACAAAAACTTCGATCCACGTGCGAAAGTAATGAAAGAAACTTGTGACGAAGTTCTTGGTGCTCTTGGCATCAACGATCCACAGCTTGCTCTTGCTATGGAACTTGAACGTATCGCGCTTTCTGACGAATACTTCATCAAACGTAACCTTTACCCTAACGTAGACTTCTACTCAGGTATCATCCTTAAAGCGATTGGTATCCCAACAGAAATGTTTACTGTGATCTTTGCGCTTGCACGTACAGTTGGTTGGATCAGCCACTGGTTAGAAATGCACAGCGGTCCTTACAAGATCGGTCGTCCTCGTCAGCTTTATACTGGCGAAACTCAACGCGATATCGCTCGTTAATTCGAATCGCGTCGAAAGACCCAAAAAACCGCCCTTTCGGGCGGTTTTTTATGGGCAATGAAAATATTAAGCACAGCAGCAAATAAAAAGTTGAGATTATTGTCTTAAATAGAATGATAAAGATGCTTACAAATCCAAGCCTATAATCCCGTTATAATCAGGTCATCCTGACTATTCATAAATACTATGCCCTACCGTTTTTTAGTCCTGCTGTTAAGACTGATCCGATTTCCACAATTTAAATGCCGTCAGCTGACTGTGGGCGAAATCCAGATGTGCCGTTCAGTGTTTGGAGACCGGATTGATTACGGCAAGGTGCATGTTATGAACCATCCTTTCCTGCCGTGGCAACCCAAGCATATTCTGATGGCACCTAATGGCTATATTCATGTACGCAATGCACTTTTTAAAGATGATTATTCCAAAGAGACTGCAAGTTATCGTGCAGTATTTATTCATGAGATGACGCATATTTTCCAGCATCAGCATGGCATTAATGTGGTATTGCGTGGCGCGATATTACAAACCGCTTATTTTTTGAGTTTTGGCCGCTATAATCCTTATCAATACTCCTATATTCCCGGCAAGTCTTTCTGGACCTACAATATTGAGCAGCAAGGTGATATTGCACGTGATATTTATCTTCAAAAGCTGCCAAATATCATTCAGGAAACGGATTAGAGAGTAATATATTAAAATTTTTATATATAAATCTTTTCGCCCTGGCCAGGCAGATTCGATACAAAACAATATGTGATCCCTTTATTTTTAATCATCCAGTTGCATTTCAACAATAAATCTATGCAAACAACGCTAGCATCTGCTTCAAATTTCGATAGAATAACTCTTGTATGATATTTTATTTCCAAAAATGAGATTAGGTATCAAGCTTTTATTATTGTGTTCATGTTTCCCGCCATTTGGCATTATGTAAGTACCAGATTGCATTCGGCTAAATAACTATAATTTTAAACAATAGCCGATTAGTGCAAAAAATCTATCAGGATTAGGATTTAGTTGGAATGAAAAGTTTTAAAATTGCCCTTGCTCAATTCTCTCCACATGTTGGCAATATCGATGCAAATACGCAAAAAATGATCGAACAGGCCAATCTGGCTAAAAAAGACAATGCAGACCTGATTATCTTTCCAGAACTTTCGACTCTGGGCTACCCTGCAGATGACTTGATTCTGCGTCCAAGCTTGACTAAACGTACCCAACAGGCATTTGATCAACTGGCACAAGTCAAAGATATCGTAATGGTCTTTGGCTTTGTCAACCAGACTGAAGATGGTCAGCGTTTTAACTCTGCTGCAGTGATGAAAGACGGTCAGGTATTGGGAATTTATAACAAGCAGACTTTACCAAACTATGCTGTATTTGATGAGAAGCGTTATTTTAATGAAGGTCATCAACATCTGGTATTTGAATACCTCGGTCATAAATTTGGAGTGCTGATCTGTGAAGATGTATGGTCTCTGAATGTGGTTCAACAGCTGGCTCAGCTGAATGTTGATACTGTGGTGGTACTGAACTCTTCTCCATATGAAGTCGGTAAGCCACAGCACCGTATTGAAACCATGGCAGCTTTGGTTAAACAGCTCAATATCAACCTGGTATATTGCAACCAGGTCGGCGGTCATGATGATCTTGTTTTTGACGGCACGAGTTTCGTACTGAATAAATCTGGCGAAGTTGCGCTGCAAGCAGCAAGTTTCCAGGAAAATCTATCTATTGCTGAATATGATGCAACTAACCTTGCGTTTAGCAAAACCAGCATTACCCCTACTCTTGACACCATGGCAGAGATCTATCAAAGCCTGGTCATGGCAACACGCGACTATGTACAACGTTCTGGTTTCCCGGGTGTAATTCTAGGTCTGTCTGGTGGCATTGATTCTGCCTTGACACTTGCGATTGCTGTAGATGCCATCGGTGCAGATAAAGTACAAGCGGTAATGATGCCTTACACCTATACGGCTCAGATCAGTGTGGAAGATGCAGCTGAACAGGCGAAAACACTGGGCGTGACTTTTGGTATTGCCGAGATCAACCCGATCGTAAATGGTTTCCTGCAAACCCTGTATCCGTTCTTCGGTGATGCTCCAGTGGATGCAACTGAAGAAAATCTGCAGGCTCGTTCACGTGGCACACTATTGATGGCTTTGTCGAATAAATTTGGCAACCTGGTACTATCGACGGGCAATAAATCAGAAGTAGCTGTGGGTTATTGCACTCTGTACGGTGACATGGTTGGTGGCTTCTCAGTACTGAAAGATGTGTATAAGACTATTGTGTTTGAACTGGCGAAATATCGTAACAGTATTGCAGACAAACCAGTGATTCCTGAGCGTGTGATTACCCGTCCACCTTCGGCAGAATTACGCCCAGATCAGGTTGATCAGGATTCATTACCTCCATATGAAGTATTGGATGCAATCCTTTACTCTTATATCGAAGAAGACATGAGTCAGGATGACATCATTGAGAAAGGCTTTGAGGAAGAAGTGGTAAAACGTGTGATTCGTCTGGTTGACGTGAATGAATATAAACGTCGTCAAGGTGCGATAGGTCCTCGTATCAGCTCACGTGCTTTCAGCCGCGAACGTCGCTACCCAATCGTAAATGGATGGAAAGCGGGTATCTGATTTAACCCTGTTTATTCAGAAAAACGCCCAAGTCCGCTTAGGCGTTTTTTTATTGGTAGTGATTTAAGATAAATGTATAACTCAAATATATTAATAAGTTGGCGCTGGAAAATTTAAATTAACAAGAATAGTGCAACAATTTTATAGGCTTGAATATATTTATTTGACACAAAAAAAGAGACCAAGCTGAGAGCTTGGTCTATAAAAATGGTGGCTATGACGAGACTTGAACTTGTGACCCCCGCATTATGAGTGCGGTGCTCTAACCAACTGAGCTACATAGCCGTAAACTGTGTGCGCATTATCGTAACTTCCGCATTCCCCGTCAAGCATTTTAATTCACAAATGTTCAGTCTTTAGGCAAATGCGTGTATTTGCATCAAACTTTAACCAAAATCAGTTTTTATTATGTATTTCACGTATTAATATGAATTTTAAAACCGTTTTAAGTTACTCAGATATGATTAAAACTAAAATTTTCTTGACCATTTCTACGGCACTCAACCTGAGTTCTTGCCAATTGATTTCACCACTTATGGTGGATTATAACGGTGTACGCCGTGATGTTGCACATTGGATTAATAATCATCAACTTATGAGCATGCAACAAAAACGAAGTTTGGTTCAACTGAGTAAAGCACAGCAAAAACTGAAGCATTTTGCTGAATATGATGCAACTGAACAAATGAAAGTTACCCAAGAAAACCAAATCGCCCTGCATTGTGCACGCATACATATTACAGAATCCAAAATCTCCCAACTTCAACAACAAATTTATGGATCAGCCAATGCCTCTATTCAACAACAGTATCAACGGCTCGCATTAAAATTTAAAATAGATACGACACAAATTCAATGTGAATAATGCAGATGATCTATTAGGCGCGACCTTAGTCTGACAGCTTGAAGCATTTAAAATTCAAACGAATTTATAGTTTATTATTTTTAATATAAAACAATAATTTATAAAAAATATTTTTACTAAAACATTATTTAACCATATGGATTTACTTGGTTTTATTTTAACCTAATTAGCGTTATTATTTAAAAAATACCATGCCCGACGGATCCTAGGCATTGTTTAAAATTTTTATAATACCCATAAACACATGTGGAGAATGATCATGGCTTTTCAACATATTTTAGTTCCAATTGATGGTTCAGAAACGGCTTATGCTGCGGTAGATCAGGCAGTACAACTGGCGAAAACTTTTAATGGTAAAATCACTGTGGTTCAGGTGATGACCTTAGACCCTTATATTGCGGCTGAATACATTACCGCAGCACAAACCAATGATTTAATTGAACGTGCACGTACTGCAATCCAGCAAAACCTGGATGAAGCGAAAAAACGTTTTGAAACAGCTGGTGTACAGGTCGATACCCAGTTGCTTGAAGGTCAGGTGGTAAATACCGAGATTGCCAAAGCAGCAAAAACTTTAGGTGCCGACCTGATTGTGATTGGATCACATGGCCGTACCGGGTTCAAGAAATTCTTCCTTGGCAGTGTAGCTCAAAGCATTCTAGGACAGTCCGATGTTCCAGTGCTTGTGGTTCGTGGTCAGGCATAAATTATTATTTTATCCTCTTTAAATACCTCATGTACACATGGGGTATTTTTATTGGATGCTGCCATTCCATTGGTATAGTTTCAGATTAATTTTACCATTAATAACTGCAACGCCTTCTTCTAGTAATTTACTTGCCTGAATATTCATCCCCTGCTCATCCAGTTTTTGCACACTGATTTTACCTTGCGAACTAACGACGCGATGCCAAGGCAGATCAGATGCTTCATCCATCTCTCTCAGTACCCGTCCAACCAGACGTGCATGTCGTGGCAATCCTGCAAGCTGGGCCAGCTGACCATAGCTGGCAACTTTCCCTCGAGGGATTAATGCAATCACACCAAGAATCATTCGAGCAAGTTCATCACTGGGTTTGGCTGGCATTTTCAATATATCCATTTAAGCTGCTTTGATCATAATATTTGGATTCAAACTCACCAAGTTAATATCTAGGAAATAAAAAAAGAGAATCCAAAAATTCTCTTTTTTTAAATCAAAATTATTTCAGAAGTTATCCGGACTTTCCAGACGTTTCACTTCGTGTACTTTTTCAGGATTATGCACTGCTGCTACGCCATCTTCATCTTTTTCATCAATCAGGCTTTCAGGCTTGTACACCGTAATAATTTCATTGCCATTTGCATCTTCACCGATAATGTATTGGAAGCCTTTACGGTTCATTTTATGGCACATTCGCTGATACCAGCCTTTCCAGCCTTCTTTCTCTTCATTCGGATTATAATAAAAGGCATTCATTACAGCTGGTAAACCTAGACCACAAACCACACCGGATAACAGCACCACAATAAAGGTATAACCGACCAGAATACTGCTGTACTCTTTTAGTTGCGGAACATTGGCAACAGCCAGAATCAAAGCTAAAGAAATCCCACCACGGACACCACCCCAAGAGAGAATCGCAAGACTGCCGTTATAACGTTTTTTACGCAAATGTGGAAACATGGAAAAAGACAGGAAGTTTGCTGCGAAACGCACCACATGCAGAATAATAAAAGCCACGATTCCACCCAGAATCAGGCTAGTGCTTAAATCCAGAATAAACAGTTCAAGACCAATCAGGGTAAACAGGAAAGAGTTAATAATTCCTTCAACCGTATGCCAGAAATGGTTCACATCACCAATATCGGCATCTGCCAGAATTTCCTTCCATTTATTACCAACGATCAGGCCTCCAATCACACAGGCAATTGGTGCAGAAGCATGCGCTAGCAAGGCCACTAGATAGGAACCACAAGCCAGTAATGCAGTGGTTAGAATCAGGGATTCCATTTCATGTTTGCCGCGAAGAATGCGTAGGATTGCCCAACCGAATACCACGCCAATGAATACAGCCACCACAATTTCGTAGAGCAGTGTTTGCAGTACGCCCAATAAAGTAAAGTTCTCACCCTGTAATACATTCAAAAGCGTCATAAACAAGGCAATACACATCGCATCGTTAAACAATGACTCACCTTCCAGTTTTACCATTAAGTGATGCGGTGCACGAACTGAACTGAGCACCCCTTTAATTCCGATCGGGTCCGTTGCACCTAATGCTGCACCCAGTAATAGCAATACCAACAGATCAACATGCTTACCGATCAGGAACTGGTAACCATACAGGACTAGACCAAACAAGACTGCACAGATCACCAGCGCCAGACTGGCTAGAATTCCGATCGGACGCCAGTGATTGCGCAAATCGGAAACCTTAAATTTCAGCGCAGATGAGGTCAAAATAAAACAGATGACGCCGTTAATCAGAAAATCATAAAAATCGATATGCCGGACTGCATTTTCAATATTGGCAATATTGATACTGAAAAAAGGATTGCCCTGCAGCAGGCTCGCGCCCCATTGCAGGATAAATACAAAAATTGCAGAAACAATCGGAACACCAATCGCTTGAGGAAAACCTAGCACTCTTTTATTAAATAATGTCGTGGCAATAGATAATGCAAAAACAACGGTCAAAAGTTGCAAGAAAAAGAAATTGCCCATGGGTTCCCTTAAAGCGCGCCTCATTCCTGAAAATGAGTGATTTGGCTTATTTAAAAATAAAATATCAAATGAAAAAGCATTTCTGGATGAAATAATTTTAATCCTGTTTATTTTGCTATTTAGTTAAGTTTCTTTTCAATAGTTCCAAATGGTGGTTTATCATACAATTCTATCTTAGTACTTTGCTGTATTCTTTTACCAGTTCTTCTGAATCCTTCTCCCATGCATCAAACCGTTAAACTTGTTTTCCGTCTTTTTCTTGCTACTGTGATTTTTTTGGTCACGCTTGCATTGTGTTTTACCTGTTTTGCCAAAATTCAGGAGATCATGCAGGCCGAGCAGTATTATCAACAAGGCAAGTCACTTAACTTAACCAGCTCACCAGATCAGCAGTATGTTTTGCTGTCCAATAACCAGAAACCAGATCATGCCATTTTTGTTCTGATTGCAGGGAATGGTTATATTTCCAAAAGTAGTTGTACCCATTATACGGCGTTGTGTAGCGATGACTTTAATCAGTCTCATACCCGTCAGATTGATCAGGTAAAACTGTTTAAGGCAGGTGAGTTTTCTTATATTCAACAGGTTAAATATAAAGATAGCCGCACTGGTCAGGTTTCAGAATTTTCCTATTCTGCTAATGAGATCCAGCAATTTTATCAGCAGGACATTGCTGGGTTGAAATATGTAGTCTTTGGTATTAGCTTATTTGCTTTAGCTGCTTTATTTGTCAGCTTCAAGCTGATCAGGAATTTTCAGCGATTTCTGAATAAATAAGTTTTTCTATGCTCAAGAAAAAGGAGCAACTGCTCCTTTTTGATTTCATCTGGCGCTTTAAATAGATCTAAATACCTTTACGATATTAAATGCCTTTATTAAAAGTATCACAATCTGCCATTTGACCAGATTTCAGGCCGGTATTAAACCATTGCACGCGCTGCGCACTGGTCCCATGAGTAAAGCTATCTGGCACCACATGTCCTTGGGCTTTTTTCTGTAAATAGTCATCACCAATCTTATGCGCTGCATCCATGGCTTCCTGTACATCACCCTGCTCCAGGAATTGAGTACGCTCATGATTATGATAAGCCCATACCCCCGCCAGACAGTCGGCTTGCAGCTCCTGATAGACTGACAGCTGATTCGCTTGCACCTTTGTGGCTTGCTGGCGTGCCTGCTGCACCTGAGAAGAAATACCCAGGATGGTCTGAATGTGATGTCCAACCTCATGTGCCACGACATACGCTTGAGCAAAGTCACCAGCCTGATCATTACGCGATAGCTCAGTTGAATTCTGCTCACCACTAATGCCCATCTGGCTACGCATATCCCTAAAGAAGGTCGTGTCGATATACACTTTCTGATCTGCCGGACAATAAAACGGTCCCATGGCGGATTGCGCCGCACCACAACCAGAATTCACCACACCGCTGAAGAGTACCAGTTTAGGGGCGGTATACTGCTGATTTAGCTGCTGCTGGAACACTTGTGACCAGGTATCTTCTGTATCGGCCAGAACAGTTCCGACAAAGTCAATTGCTTCTTGCTGCTCTGGCGTTGGATTTTCCAGACCACGCGTTTCAGCACTAGAAACGCCTTGTGTCACCTGCTTGGTGGCTTGATAAGCTTGTTGCGGATCTACACCAAAAAATTTCCAGGCAACAAAGGCTACAATCAGCCCTAGAATACTGATACCACCCGCTTTGGCACCCCCACCGCGGCGGTCTTCAACATTGCTACTAACTCGACGACCTTTCCAGCGCATAGTAAGATTCCTTATAGTTTATTTTTGACTTACTTCTAGCCAACCAAAATTATGCCTGCTTTGATTTTGCTCTGATCTTTTGAATAAAGCCAATCACAATGAATACCAATAATCCTGCGATAAAACCAATGACTAAATTAATGAGTGTTGGTGTAAGAGCACCTATAATACTGCCCATTGTAGGAATATGCTCTACATACTCGACTGAATCTTCAGTGAAATGATGAAACCATGGAATCGCGTGAGCAATAATCCCGCCACCGACCAGGAACATGGCAATTGTTCCCACAATAGTTAAAGTTTTCATCAGTTTGGGTGCAAAAGCTAACAAGCCTCGTCCTACACTTTGCTTGAAACTCGATGCCTGCTTGCTCAAGTGCAAACCTAAATCATCAATTTTAACAATCATGGCAACGAAGCCGTACACCCCGACTGTCATTAATATGGCGATCCCTGCTAGTACGATGACCTTGGTGGTAAAAGCTGCGGCTGCCACGGTGCCCAAAGAAATCACTACAATTTCCGCAGACAAAATAAAGTCAGTTCGGATCGCACCCTTAATTTTCTCTTTTTCAAATGTGGCTAAGTCAGTTTCGATCGTAGTGAATTCAGCCTCAGCATCTTCTTCAGTTTTGGCTTTCTTATGCTTTAAGCTATGCAGGACTTTTTCTACGCCTTCATAACACAGGAACAAGCCGCCAATCATCAATAAAGGATTAATTAACCATGGTGCAACCACACTGATCAGCAGAGCCAAAGGAACAAGAATGAGTTTATTGACAAAAGAACCTTTGGCGACGCTCCATACCACCGGAAGTTCACGTTCGGCACGTACACCGCTTACCTGTTGAGCATTGAGCGCCAGATCATCTCCCAAGACCCCGGCCGTTTTTTTTGCTGCCATTTTACTCATGACTGCAACATCATCTAGAACTGTGGCTATATCATCCAATAATATTAATAAGCTACTCGCCATTCTTGTTATTCCTTATAAATGTAAAAATATTCTAATCAAAAAGCAGCAGAAAGATTGTATTTACTTCTTTAATTTCAGAGATTTTTTATTACTGTGATTCATTGTGACTGACATTCAAAAACAGAATGCCGTACAATGTTGCGATCCTAAAAATTTGAATGTAGTACGACTACTGTTTTGGAATAAATAATGAGTAATCAAGATAATCGTCCAGTGATCTTGACTGGCGACCGTCCTACCGGACAACTTCACCTCGGTCACTTTGTTGGTTCATTACGCTCTCGCGTGGGTTTACAGGATTCTCACCATCAGCATCTTCTGCTGGCAGATGCACAGGCCTTGACAGACAATGCAGATAACTTCGAAAAAGTACGTCGTAACATCATTGAAGTTGCAACAGATTATCTTGCGGTAGGCATTGATCCGACCAAAACCACAATCTGTGTTCAGTCTTGCCTTCCTGCCCTCAATGAATTGACCATGCTTTATCTCAACTTCGTGACTGTTTCACGTCTCGAGCGTAACCCAACGATTAAGTCTGAAATTCAGATGCGTGGTTTTGAGCGTGATATTCCGGCAGGCTTCTTGTGCTATCCAGTGGCGCAGGCCGCGGACATTACTGCATTCAAAGCGACTGTGGTTCCAGTGGGTGAAGACCAGATCCCAATGATTGAACAGACTAACGAAATCGTGCGTCGTCTGAACCGTCAGGTAGGTCGTGAGCTACTTCCAGAATGTAAAGCCCTGCTATCTAACGTTGGCCGTTTGCCAGGCTTTGATGGTAAAGCGAAAATGTCTAAATCTCTGGGCAATACCATTGTGCTAGATGCATCAGACAAAGATATCAAAAAAGCCGTTAACGCAATGTATACGGATCCGAACCACCTGCGTATTGAAGATCCAGGTCAGGTTGAAGGTAACGTGGTATTTACTTACCTGGATGCGTTCGATACCAACAAAGAAGAACTGGAAGAACTAAAAGCCCATTACCGCCGTGGTGGTTTGGGTGATGGTACAGTGAAAAAACGTCTTGAAGGTATTCTGAAAGAATTAATCGGTCCAATTCGTGAACGTCGTATGGAACTTTCTAAAGATCCTGACTACATTATGGATGTACTCAAGACTGGTACAGACAAATGCCGTGATATTACTCAAGCGACTTTGGATGAAGTTAAAACTGCCCTTGGCGTGTTCCACTTCTAATGCTTGGATAAAGTTTGAAAAGCCCTTCACATGAAGGGCTTTTTTATTGAATTCCTACACATTTGATTCATAGTTGCTTTTTTCTGTCACACAAAGGTAGAAAAACTTACTTTAGTTAACAGCTTTTTACACGTTTACCAATGTAAAAATAACAAGCCAGTTTTAATATGAAAACATATTTAGGAAATAGCAAGAAACATTCTCCACAGTTTCATTTGCAACAAGTTTTTCCTTTTTCTACGCAATGACAACCCCAATCATTGCGTTTTTTTTGTTTTAAACTTTTATAAAAATCATTTTAGCTCACGCTGCTCTTTTACAATGTCTAGCTTATGTAGCAAAAAAAGCTAATAAAAAAACCCGCAACATGTGCGGGTTTTTTTTGTTTTTATCCTTAAGCGTGTTTATGACGCATGTGCGGGAACAGGATCACATCACGGATACTTGGCGCATTGGCAAAGATCATCACCAGACGGTCAATACCGATACCTTCGCCCGCTGTTGGAGGTAAGCCATATTCTAATGCTTCAATAAAATCTGCATCGAAGTGCATTGCTTCATCATCCCCTGCATCTTTCTCGGCAACCTGCGCCTGGAAACGCTCAGCCTGGTCAATCGGGTCATTCAACTCCGAGAAACCATTTGCCAGCTCACGACCACCAATAAAGAATTCGAATCGGTCAGTGATGTGTGGATTGTCATCATTACGACGCGCCAGTGGAGAAGTTTCTGCTGGATATTCAGTAATGAATGTTGGCTGACGCAGTTTGGTTTCTACCGTTTCTTCAAACACGATAGTTTGCAGTTTGCCCAAACCAAAACCTGGTTTCACCTGTTCTTTCAGCTCTTCCTGAACGTATTTTGCCAGAAAGTCACGGTCGCCTACATTTTCAGGCGTGAACTGTGGGTTGTGCTCAAGAATTGCATCAAACATTGAGATTTTCTTGAATGGACCTTTGAAGCTAAATACTTCTTCGCCATAAGGCACATCAGTTGTACCCAAAATATCCAATGCCAGTTTTTCCAGCATTTGCTCAGTCAGTTCCATCAGGTCTTTATAGTCTGCATAAGCCTGGTAGAACTCGATCATGGTGAATTCCGGGTTATGACGAGTTGAAACACCTTCATTTCGGAAGTTACGGTTAATTTCAAACACACGCTCAAAACCACCGACAACCAGACGTTTCAAATAAAGCTCAGGTGCAATACGCAAAAACAGTGGCATGTCCAACGCATTGTGATGCGTTTCAAATGGACGCGCAGAAGCACCACCAGGAATCACGTGCATCATTGGCGTTTCCACTTCCATGTAACGTTTTTCAGTTAGGAAGTTACGGATACCAGCGACAACTTTAGCGCGGATTTCAAAAGTCTTACGTGTTTCTTCGTTCACGATCAGATCCAGATAACGCTTACGATACTTCACTTCTGTATCTGTTAAGCCGTGGAATTTGTCTGGAAGTGGACGAAGTGATTTTGTTAATAATTCGAATTGTTCGATATGTACATACAGGTCGCCTTTACCCGAACGACCGATATAACCTTCAACGGCAATGATATCACCAAGGTCTAGACCTTTAATTGTAGCAAGTACTTCAGCATCTAATTCTTTACGAGGAACATACAGCTGAATACGGCCAGTCATGTCCTGAATCACGATGAATGAACCACGGTTCAACATCACACGACCCGCAACTTTTACATACACCTTTTCGCCTGCTTCAATTTCTTCTTTTGACTGGTCAGCGAACTGGTCTTGAAGATCTTGCGCGTAGTGCTCACGCTTGAAAGTATTTGGCCATGGGCTCTTGCCGGTTTCCTTGGCTTGATCTTCGATTTGCTTTAACTTGGCATGACGCTGTGCAATTAAATCGTTTTCGGAAATGATTTGTTCAGAAGTCGATTGAGCGTTAGTTTGCGTCATCTCTGCCTCGAATAAGATTAGTTAAAAAATAGAAGGTGCATACAATAGCAGATTTTGCAGTTAAATCGTAGCGTCCAGCAGCATCTCAATTGGCTTTTCTTTTCAAATATCTGGGGAAGGCTCAAATTCCTCTTTTGGGCAGGGCCTTTCACCCTAACCAAGCCGAGGAATGCACAGTTTTAATTGACCAATTAATCAAAAAATAACGTTTTAATATCAAATTCTTTACAGAACCTTTCAGTCTTTTTGACTAAGGTCGGCTTGGACTAAAGTCTTTAGACCAAATGCTAACTTCATTCCCTGTATAGAAGTTCTACAATGCTCTCTGACGCAAATGATTGCCGGACCATAAAACGAATTGATACGAACCACCATAATGAGCCAATGCACCTCTAAAATCCTGTTTTTTCATGGACTTGATTCTTCACGAGAATCTACGAAATTCCATGCCATCGATGCCGATCATAAATATTGCATTGATGTGGATTACCGCAACCTCAATTATGCGACTGTGGCAGAGTTTTATAACGAGATGATTGAAAAAATTCATCCCGATATTCTGGTTGGGCACAGTCTGGGGGGTTACTGGGCACTGAAAATGTCACAGCAACACCAGATTCCTTGTGTAATTGCCAATCCAAGCCTAGCCCCCTATTTCCGCGATGATTATCCTGCAATTTGTGATAATGACCTACAACATGATATTCCTCAGCTTGCCTATATTGAGTTAGGCGATGAAATACTGGATATGCATGCAGTACAGTCCCAACTAGAAGATTATATGCAGGTAGAAGCGGTTCCCGGTGGACATCATCGCCTTGAAACACCGGAACGGATCAATCCCCTGATCCTGCAAATCCAACAGAATCTGCAAAAAAGTTAAGTATTACATTTAAAGAAGCCATAAAAAAAGCCCTGCATATTGCAGGGCTTTTTATTCATCTTTTGCGCTTAAGCGGCATTAGCTTGAGGCTTAGATTTGTCATCCAATACAGACCAGATATTCAGCCCAAGATCACTATGTAAATCAGGTAGATCAAGAAAAATGCTCGCGCCGAGTACTTTATGATTACATTTTTCAGCCAGTTCATTGACAGCTTTCAATGTACCGCCAGTAGCCAATACGTCATCTACAATAATCACTTTTTGTGATTGAACCTCAGCAGACATTTCCAGACGGTCCAGACCGTATTCCAGGCTATAACCCACACCAACCACTGGAGGTGGTAATTTACCTGCCTTGCGAACCAACAACAGGCCCTTGCCGGTACGTTGTGCCAACAAGCTTGCCAATACAAAGCCACGTGCTTCAACAGCAATAAAGCTATCTACTTCTGCCAGTTTTTCAGCAGGAATGCTTGCAATCAAAGCATCAGTTAATGAACCGATGTTATTCATGAAAAGCGGTGTTAAGTCAAAGAAACTAATACCCGGCTTTGGAAAATTCTGGACAGTACGAATGTGAGACCACAATGAAGTAGACATATTGCTCATGGGAGATCGTTAGATAAGAAAAAGGAACCGGCAAATTTTAAACTGAATTACGACTAAAGGATAGGGAAAATCGAGTATTATTGCAGCAGCACCCCTATTGACATGCAATTATTTACTTATATTTCATTAATTTATAAGAGCACTTTTTTCATAAAAACTTTAATGATTGTTTTAAATCCATGAATCATTACCCGACGGTAAAATATTGTTTTATTTCTCTCAGTGTGAGAAACAATAAGCTTTTATTTATTTGCATAAATAAAATTATATTCCGGCATTTCTAAGAGAATAAAAAGCTTGAGTAAAGGACTTTTACTGGCCCGGATAACTATTCTGCTTTTAATTTTGCTGTTTAAACTGTTATCTACTTTACTTTCTAAACAGAACTGCGTAAAAATTTAGCCAAATATGTCCGCTATTAAATGCCATATTATTAGAGTCTTGCCTGTTTAGGATTTTTGAGCCAGCTTCCATATTCGCTGGTTTTGGAGAGTTACATGAAAAAATATCAATGCATCGTTTGTGGATGGATTTACGACGAAGCGGAAGGTTGGCCTCAGGACGGGATCGTCCCTGGTACTAAATGGGAAGATATTCCAGATGACTGGACCTGCCCAGACTGTGGCGTTTCTAAAGTCGATTTTGAAATGATCGAAATCTGATTTCGCCCAAACAAAGGCCATATTGAGTGGTCTTTTTTTATGCCTTTCTACTATCTATAAAAAAGCATGGAGTTAAATATGCATCCTATCGTCATCATTGGTTCAGGTATGGCAGGCTATGCTGTTGCACGCGAATTCCGCAAGCTGAATCCAGACCATGAACTCGTCATGATTTGTGCCGATGATGCAACCAACTACGCCAAACCGACACTTTCCAATGCTTTAGTGGGCAAAAAAGCACCCGAAAATATTGCCTTGGGCGATGCTGCCAAAATGGCAGCTCAGTTAAATATGCGTATTGAAACGCATACCTGGGTTAAAGCCATTGATGCTACTGCACATGAACTGACTGTTGTAAAAGATCAGTCTGAGCAAAAACAGGCATATTCAAAACTGGTTCTTGCCGTGGGTGCACAGCCAATTCGTCTGGCAATTGCTGGTGATGGCAGTGACGATATTCACGTGGTCAACAACCTGACTGATTATAAAGCTTTCCGTACCAGCCTGGAAAAACGTGAAGATAAGCGCGTAGTGATTTTGGGTGCTGGTTTGATTGGCTGTGAATTTGCCAATGACCTTCAGCACACGGACCATCAAGTGACTGTAATTGACTTGGCACCTCAGCCTCTAGCCCGTTTATTGCCTTCACATGTTGCAGATGTTTTCCAGCAAAACCTGGAAGAAACTGGTATTAACTTTGTATTAGGCACGACTGTAGAGAAAGTCTCTAAAGTTGAAAATGGTGACTACCTGGTGACATTAGCCAATGGTCAATCAGTCGTTGCAGATGTGGTTCTGTCGGCGGTGGGCTTGCAACCAAATGCATCAGTAGCCAAAGAGTCTGGTGTACAAATCGGTCGCGGTATCTTGACCAATAGCCAGCTCGAAACGAATTTAGCTGATATTTTCGCTGTCGGTGACTGTGCTGAAGTGAATGGTACTTTATTGCCTTATGTGATGCCAATCATGCAGCAGGCGCGTGCGCTGGCTAAAACCTTGAATGGTGAAACGACAGCAGTGCATTATCCAGCAATGCCTGTTGCAGTAAAAACACCTGCTGCCCCCCTGACTGTACTGCCTGCACCCGCCAATGTTGATGTAAGCTGGGACACTGAAGAGTTTGAGGATGGCATGATTGCCAAAGCCACAGATACTGAAGGAACCCTGCGCGGCTTTGTACTATTAGGCGCTACCGCAGCGAAACAGCGTCTTACATTGACTAAGCAGGTTCCTGACTTGATTCCTGTATCAGTTTAAGGTTTAAATACAAAGGACATTCTTTGTACAGAATGTCCTTTTATAGGGAACTTAACATGAATAGTCATGTGCAATCGAGTCTATTACCATCACCATATACTGCTTTCATGCATGAAACCAAGGTTGACCTTGGCAATGGTATTGAATTGCATGTAGAGGTAGGTGGTCAGGAGAATCACCCGACCTTGTTGCTGATTATGGGCCTGGGTGCACAGATGCTGTATTGGCCGGACTTTTTCTGTAAATCTTTTATCGACCAAGGTTTCCGGGTCATCCGTTTTGATAACCGCGATATTGGCCTATCTTCTAAAGTCCATCATAAAGGTCCACGATTAAATACCATTAAACTAATGGGTCGCTTCATGCTAGGCCTGGGTAACCAAGGAGCACCTTATACCCTGTATGACATGGCAGATGACGTCAGTCTACTGATTGATAAAATGGAACTGGACGAGGTGTATGTGCTCGGTGCTTCGATGGGTGGTATGATTGCCCAGATTCTGGCAGCACGTTATCCTGAAAAGGTTAAAAAGCTGGCCCTGTTATTTACCAGTAACAATCAGCGTCTGTTACCTCCACCATTTCCAAAACAGCTCTTTAGTCTGATTGGCAAACCCGCTTCGCAGGATGAAAATGGTATAATTGACCATAGTTTGAAACTGTTTAACATCATTGGCTCGCCTGGTTATATCAATCAGCTTGAGGCAATGCAGACCGCCCGTAAATTATATAATCGAAGTTATTACCCAGCGGGTGTACTTCAACAGTTTTTAGCAATATTATGTACGGGCTCGTTGCTGCAACTGGATAAGCAAATCCGACAAGAGACACTTGTAGTTCATGGTTCTCAAGATCGCTTGCTACCACCCAGCCATGGTAAGGCTGTTGCGAAAGCAATATCTGGTGCTAAATTTGAATTAATTGATGGAATGGGGCATGATATCCCACCGCATTTTATTCCATATCTTAGCGAATTATTTGCTGATCATTTTAAATCATAAAATTAGGACACTATGGCTGCATTACCATCCCTAAGACAGCTGTCATATCTCGTAACACTGTCTGAGACGCTGCATTTTACAGAAGCTGCTCGCCGTTCATTTGTGACCCAGTCCACCCTATCGGGCGGGATCATGGAGTTGGAGCGTTTACTCGGTGGCGTTCTTGTTGAACGTGATCGCCAGAATGTACGCTTGACTCCACTCGGAGAGCAAGTGGTTGCACGCGCTCGTGTTCTACTGGCTGATGCTCAGGACTTAATGCGTTTAAGTCGTGAGATGAGTGAACCTTTAACAGGTGATCTGCATTTAGGTGTGATTCCGACCATTGCGCCATTCATTCTGTCGCAACTTCTTGATGAAGTGCATAAACAGTTGCCGAAAATTCAGCTGCATCTGCACGAAGCACAAAGTGAAAAAATTGTTGAAAAGCTGGAACATGGCAACCTGGATATGGTTGTACTGGCCCTGCCTTTTGATACACGCAGCCTGAAAGTTGCTGAAATTGTGAAAGAAGATCTGCATGTGGTTCATCACAAGTCAGATCAGAATGCAGCTCAGGCAACTTCCTTAGAAGATCTGGATCTTTCTCGTTTGATGTTACTTGAAGAAGGCCACTGTCTACGTGATCATGCTTTAAGTGCTTGTCCAATTGGTGAGCGTAAGAATGATCATCGCCTGAAAGCAAGCTCATTGCCAACGCTGATCGAGATGGTGTCTTCCAATCTTGGTTTTACCCTGTTGCCTGAAATTGCACTTCATACCAACATGATTAAAGCCAATCCTGAACTTCAGGTGAAAAAGATTGCTGCTGCACCAAGCCGCACCTTGGCATTGGTGACACGCAAGAGTACACCGCTACAAAGCGAATTTGATGTACTGCTACCCATTCTGCAAAAGATCGCGCAGCAATAATGATACTGCTAGCGTAAAAAAGGAGCCCACACTGGCTCCTTTTTTTGTTTTTAGAGACAGCATATTTATATAAAAAAGACTGAAAATTCAGTCTCTTTTTAAAAGATTATGTCTTATTTAAAGGTTTCCAGTAACACGCGCTGTGCATTATGCGGCTGTTCACCTTGCGCAGGTTGTGCACGGATCCAGGTACCATCACTTTGCAGTAACCAGGATTGTTGATTATCTTTGAGATAGTTCAATAAGCCTTGCTGATAGATGCGTTTTTTCAATGTTTCATCTTCAATCGGGAAACAGGCTTCAACACGATTAAACAGGTTACGGTCCATCCAGTCTGCGCTTGAGCAATAGATACGGGAATTGCCATTATTGCTAAAGTAATACACGCGAGTATGTTCCAGGAAACGTCCGACGATGGAACGAACGCGAATATTTTCCGACAAGCCCGGCAAACCAGGACGTAAACAGCAGATCGAACGGATAATCAGGTCAATCTGCACGCCTGCTTGCGATGCTTCATACAATTTATTAATGAGCTGTAGTTCTGTCAGCGCATTCACTTTGACAATAATCTGAGCCTTTTTGCCTTCTTTGGCATTGGCAATTTCATTGTCGATGTAATTCACCAGCTGGGTATGTAGTGTAAATGGAGCATGTAACAGCTTTTTCAGCTTGGCCATTTTTCCCATACCGGTGAGTTCCTGGAAGATACGGTGTACATCTTCACACAGTTCTTTGTCTGTGGTTAACAGTCCATAATCGGTATAGATGCGCGCATTACCCGCGTGATAGTTCCCGGTACCCAAGTGTACATAGCGCACCAGCTTGTTATTTTCACGGCGTACCACCAGAATCATCTTGGCATGAGTCTTATAGCCAACAATGCCATAGACAACTACGGCCCCCGCTTCTTGCAGGACATTGGCTACGGCGATATTGGACTCTTCATCAAAACGCGCACGCAATTCGATGACCGCAGTCACTTCCTTGCCATTCCGTGCTGCTTCAGCCAGTACCTGAACAATTTCCGAGTCTGCTCCACTACGGTATAAGGTCTGCTTGATCGCCAAGACTTGTGGATCACGCGCAGCCTCACGCAATAATGAAATTACGGGCGAGAATGATTCAAAGGGATGATGTAGCAGGATGTCCTGTTTCTGCATCGCGCTAAAGATATTTTCTGATTTCTTTAGTACTTTCGGTACGATTGGCGTATGTGAATCATAACGTAAATGTGGACGTTTAAAATTCGATAATAGACGTGCCAGATTGACCGGTCCGGCAACCTTGTACAGATGCTCTTCTTCTAGATCAAATTCATCCAGCAGGTATTCATAAATATGCTTTGGACAGTTTTCTGTAACTTCCAGACGTACTGCACGCCCAAAACGACGCGAGTTCAATTCGCCTTTTAAGGCAATCGCCAGATCTTCGACATCTTCGTTTAAAGCCAGATCAGCATTACGGGTTACACGGAACTGATAGCAACCTGTTGCAGTCATACCCGGGAACAGGTCAGAAACATGTTCATGTATAATTGCGGAAAGCATCACATGATGTTCCTTGCCACCTGTTAATTCATCCGGTAAACGCACCACACGTGGTAGTGAACGTGGTGCAGGAACAACAGCCAGATCGATCTGACGCCCAAAAGCATCCTTCCCTTCCAGCGTCACAATAAAGTTTAGCGACTTATTCACTAAACGTGGAAATGGATGGGCTGGATCCAGGCTGATCGGGGTTAAGACTGGTGCCACCTGCTCCTGAAAATATTTTTTTATCCATTGTGACTGTGCTGGTGTCAGTTCACCGCGGCGCAGGAAACAGATATCTTCTTCACGCAGTTTAGGCAGAATTTCTTCATTCAGAATGCGGTACTGGCGTTCAATGGCAGCATGCGCAGTTCTGGAAATTTGATCCAGCACCTGCTTCGGCGTTAGCCCATCCGGACTACGACTTTCATTGCCCAGATCCAGCTGTTCCATCACCCCAGCCACACGAATTTCAAAGAACTCATCCAGATTACGCGAGAAAATCAGCAGAAAGTTCATGCGTTCAAGCAGTGGATGTAAAGGATCGACAGCTTGTTCCAAGACACGCAAATGGAAATCCAGAATAGACAATTCCCGGTTAATGTACCGGTCATTATAGGTATATTCAGTTTGTACCGAAGGGCTGTTGGCTGCCGTATTCATATCGAACCTTTAATCGTTTTAAAGCCTGAGTCATTAGTATCAGTATGCTTCAAATTTATGACAATTTCATAAAAAAAGCCCGAATTCTCGGGCTTTATGGCAATTTTTTTATAACGATTTTTTAATGTCAGGGTAATTCTGCATAGCGCATATAACGTTGAATCATGCGTTTACGTGCTTTTAAAGCAGAAGCATTGCGATTTTCTTCAAAATATTTTGGATTGGTCAAAATTGCCGCCAGGAAAATTGCCTCTTCTCTGGTCAGACTTTCTGAAGTTTTACCAAAATAATGTTTGGCTGCCGCTTCCGCCCCGTAAATATGATGACCAAACTCAATCGAGTTTAAATACACTTCAAGAATACGCTCTTTCGACCACATGCGTTCCATCATCCAGGTGGCAACCGCTTCCTGACCTTTACGCAGGAAAGAACGTTTGTTGAACAGGAACAGATTTTTTGCCAGCTGCTGGGAAATGGTAGATCCCCCCGCAACAACTTTACCCTGCTCTTTATTACGGCTTAAAGCTGTTTGAATCCCATCCCAGTCAAAACCATGATGATGCACAAATTTTCCATCTTCCGCAGTTACCACTGCTTTTTTCAGATTGGTACTGATCTCATCATAAGGACGCCATTGATGTTGAATGGGCTTGGAGGGTTCAGTCCAATAATCGATCCGCATCATCATCGTGGTATTGACCGGATTAAAACGCCACCAGGCCAGACTGGCAAAGATCCAGAGCTGAATACATAAAACCACACTGAACAGCAGCAAGAATATTCGGATTAGGAAAGCTTTCATGTCAGTGGGTTACTCCTGAAGATGTTATTTTTTCGTGTTAAGCTTATTTGAAATATCTCATACAGCGCAAGAATAGCATGTCTGAATACGCACCTCCTTCCATTCACCGTAAACTGGACGTCCACACCTGGTGGTTTACTGCGGTATTGATTGCAGTCAATGTCGGATTGTTTGCCTGGCAGATTTTTACTGGCACAGATGCCAGCCATCCAAGTACGCAAGATGCCATCCGCTGGGGTGCTGATTATGCACCTTTGACTTATCTGGCGGAACCCATTCGCGTATTCAGCAGCATGTTTTTTCATTTTGGCCTGATTCACTTAATGTTAAACATGTGGGCGCTTTATATTTTTGGAAGCGTGGCAGAACAGCTATTTGGGCGCTGGTATTTTGTTGGCCTCTATCTTTGTGCTGGGCTGATGGGCAGTCTGTTCAGCGGTTATATGAATATTCAGGATAGTTATGCCTTAATTGAAGGTGGGGTCGCCAATCCAGGACTTTTACCAAGCGTAAGTGCTGGTGCATCGGGTGCTGTCATGGGCCTGGGCGGTGCACTGACAATCTTGTCGATTCTGCCAGTTCTTCCACGTCAGCGCTTTATTTTAGATAAAAAAACCCTGCTGATGGTGATGGGGATTAACCTGTTCATGGGCTTTATGATTGCTGGCATTAACAATGCTGCACATATTGGTGGCATGATTATGGGCGCTGTGCTGGCTACACTCTGGTATGCCGGGCAAAGGCTGCAACGCGCAGGTTTTATTCAATTCATCGCACTCATAGCTGCTTTAGCAGCCTGCTATGGGCTTTATCAATATAACTTGATCCTGATTGATCCTATTAAGCCGCTCTGGCAGGAAATTCTGGAGATGATGCGTCAGCAGTTAAAGCTGTAACTGACGCATCTTCGATTTTTATTGATTCAGTTCGCGCAGACTTTGCAGCGGTGGAATATCACTCAGATAACTCAGTCGATAACGACCAATCAGCGCACAGAGTAAAGTCATAAAGATCGGTAGAATCAGCCAGATTTCCCAGTGTGGCTGAATCGGTAATTCCATGCGGTAACTGGCGACGGCGCTAATCACTTCGGCAAACAGGCAAGATACAATTCCGGCACATAGACCAATAAAACCAATTTCCAGACTAAGCATGGTTTTCAGTTTCTGTTTGGAACTTCCGAATGAGCGAAGTAAAGCCACTTCCCGCTTGCGTTCATCCATGAGCAGATTCAGACAGGCAATCAGAACCAGTATCCCTGCTACACTCACCAGTAAGGCCAGGATCGTCACGATCTGCACCAATACATTCACAATACGCTTGATCTCGTTCAGAATCAGGCTGACATCGATAAAGACCGTATTAGAAAACTGCTGGATCAACTGAACCAGTTTTGGTCGTTCCTGTTCCGGTACATAGAAACTGCCCAGATAACTACCGGCATTGGCATCCATGGTATTCGGAGTAAAGATAAAGAAGAAATTCGGACTAAAGCTTTCCCACTCCACACTACGTAGATTCACTACTTTGGCTTCCAGTGGTCCCTCAGGTAAGCTAAACGTCAGCTTATCTCCAATCCTGATTCCCAGCTCTTCCGCAGTCGTGGCTTCAACCGAAACTTCTCCCGGCTGTTTCAATTGCGCTTCGCCAGTTAAAATCACATTATCTTGTGGATACTGATCGGTCTGGGTCAGGTTCAGTTCACGGCGTAGTGTATTACTCTTCTTGACTAAGTCTGCAGCAAATGGCTGATCATTCTTGGCAATCAGACGGCCACGAATATTCGGATATAGCGGCGTACTGTTCCAGCCATTTTGCTCTAACTCGGCCCTCAACTGTGGCATCTCAAAAGGCGGCAAGCCATAGACAAACTGGTTCGGTGTACCTTCTGGTAACTGCTGTTGCCAGCGTTCCAGCAGATCGGTACGCAATACGGCTAATACAGTAATCAGACTCAAGCCCAGTGCCAAAGCGGTGATCTGTAATGCAGTCTGATACGGTGTCCGTACATAAGCGGAAATCCGGGATTTTGTATTACGCAGGACTTTCAGCAATCCCCATACGGTGAGATACAGCACAGCGCAAAGCAGAATAATGGCACCAATTACCCAAGCCGTTAATACAATATTCTCGGTGAGCACCACACTGAAAATAATCAGGCTCAGTGTCCCACTCACCAGCATCCACAACATGGAATGTACGGATTTTTCTTCCTGACGGATGACCCGGATCGGTGCAGTATTGAGTAATTGCCACAAACTTGGTAGCACAAAACCAAGCAACACCACAGCACTGGTCAGCATCGCAATCGGTAATGGACCTGAGAGCATCGCCATCGCCGAGAATTGTAGCTGCAGATGTGGAATCAGCTGTAACATGAGTTGCAGCAAAGCATAACCTAAACTGATGCCAACAATGGTGCCTATGAGCATCGCGATTGCCAGTACCAGTCCAAGTAATGCCAGATAAGCCGCCAAAATTTGTTGTTTCGTCGCGCCGATACAACGCATTAACGCAATATGATCCTGATTCTGCTGTACATAGCGCTGTGCGGTTAAGGCAATCGCGATACCACAAAGCAAGATGGTCAAAATATTTGCCAACTGCAAAAAGGTATCCAGATTAGCAATCGGCTTCATCAAACGGGTATTGCTTTCACTGGCATTTCTTAGACGCAGACTATTCTGCTCCTCAAACTGTTGTTCCTCAGCTTCTGTATCCACACCCGGTTTAACAATCTTCTTAAAGTCTTTTTGATAGGTTTGAATACTGTCCGGATCACCTGCCATGAGCAGGCGATAATCAATCCGGCTACCAACCTGAATCGCATTGGTTCGTGTCACATCTGCCTGAGAGATAATTACGGTCGGTGAGAAACCTGAGAAGCCTAATTCCTGATTAGAGTCATAGTCAATCACGGCAGTAATCTTGAATGAGGCATCGGCAATATTGACCTGATCCCCCACTTTAACTTTGAGCAGATCCATGGCACGCTGACTGAGCCAGATTTCACCCGGTTTTAATTGTTTAGCTTCAGGTTTGACTCTTAGCTCACCGCGTAAAGGAAAAGCAGTATCAATCGCTTTGACATTGACCATGACAAATTCGTCATTGGTATGTGCCATACTGCCAAATACAGTAACCTCCGATTGCTGCAAACCCAGCTGATCAGCCTTTTCTCGCCAGGCATCTTCGATTGGCTCGTTATTACTGAGTAGCAGATCTCCAGCCAACATTTCCGCAGCTTGCAATGCCACGGCATTCTGAATCTGCTCATTACTGAACTTAAGCGCTGTGGTCGCGCTAATTGCCAGGGTCAATGCAATAATCAGCAGATAAATGCCCGTAGTCTTAAAACTTTGAGTCAGTAAAGGACGGAAGAGGTTCATATCATCCTCCATTCACATGTTTAGTCAACTGACCATTGCTTAACTCAAAATGACGCTGGCATAGTTGTGCCAGTTTCTGGTCATGGGTCACGAGAATTAAAGTGGTACCCAATTCATGGTTTAACTGAAATAACAGCTGTTCAATTTCCTTGGCGGTCTCCCCATCCAGATTTCCAGTCGGTTCATCAGCAAAAATGATTTTTGGCTCACTCACCAAGGCACGGGCAATCGCAACACGTTGCTGTTCCCCGCCAGAAAGCACTTTAGGGGTTTGCTGGGCCTGACGGTCCAGCCCTACTCTTTGCAACAGATTCAACGCCTTTTGTTCAGCTGCGGCATAATTGAAATTTGGCTGTAAACGTAAGGGCAACATCACATTTTCTAATGCAGTCAGATGTGGCAACAGCTGAAAAGACTGAAATACAAAACCAATATTTTCCAGTCTGACCTTGGCTCGCTGTTCTTCATTCATTTCAGTAATCGATTCACCACAGACCTGTAACTGACCTGAACTGGCCTGATCCAGGGTTGCCAGTATGCCCAGCAAGGTGGACTTTCCAGAGCCGGATCGTCCGGTAATCGCTACCTGTTCTCCAGCCAGAATCTCCAGATTGAGGTCCTCAAAAATCGTCAACTGTTTTTGTGATAGTTGTATCTTTTGTGTCAATTGTTGAGCAGAAATTATTGGCTGTGGCATGATGGTAGCTTTCTGGCGATCTTGAATCATACTTTTCCTATGCATCTGAATATTCAAATTCTAAAGTCTTATCTATTCCGCAGCTTAGCACTGTTTGGCCTGTGCCTGATGCCGGTGCTGGTTTCAGCAAAGACCATTATGATTCTGGGTGACAGCTTAAGTGCGGGTTATGGTATTCAACCTGAACAGGGTTGGGTCAATCTGTTGCAAAAACGTTTAAACCAACAGTATCCGAAACAGCATAAAGTGGTCAATGCAAGTGTGAGCGGTGAAACCACCAGCGGTGCACTGGCACGTCTGCCTAAACTGCTCCAGACCCACAAGCCACATATTGTCGTGATTGAACTGGGTGGTAATGATGGCCTACGTGGTCAGCCGCCACAGATGATTCAGAAAAATCTGGCAAATCTGGTTCAGCAAAGTCAGAAAGCCAAAGCAAAAGTCATTCTTTTTGGCATGAAAATGCCGCCAAATTATGGTCAAAGTTATACAAAAGCTTTTGAAAATAATTACAAGGTGGTGAGCCAGCAATATAAAGTGAAATTGTTACCATTCTTTTTGAATGGGGTAGCAGGAAATAAAAACTTGATGCAACAGGATCTGGTACATCCAAATGCCAAGGCACAAAGTATCCTGTTAAACAATGCTTATCCATATATTAAAGGCGCCCTCTAAGGCGCCTTTAATATCATTCATTCTTAAATTCAAATTAGAAATCAAAAAAGGTGACTTCACCAGTTTCCAGTGAGTATTCAGCACCCACCACCAGTAATTTGCCTTGTGCAATGAGATTTTCCAGTACTGCTGAACCATGACGTAACTGGTTCACAGAAGCAAATACATTCGAACGTACTGCATGCTTAGACAGTTTGTTCAGGTCATCCTTCAGTTCAGTCTGCATTAGAATTTCAACTGATGGACGTACACGGTTAACAATTGACATCAGATTTGCAGATGGCGGAGTTGCCGGATTGGTTAGTGCTTCAATCGTAGAATGAATTGCGCCACAATGGGTATGACCCAAAACAATGACTACAGGACAACCAAAGCTTTCTGCAGCAAACTCAACACTACCAACCTGAGACGGCGCGACAATATTCCCTGCTACGCGAATGACAAACAGATCACCCAGACCTTGGTCAAATACCATTTCTGCTGGCACACGTGAATCTGAACATCCTAAAACAATAGCAAATGGTTCCTGACTTTCTGCCATTTCAGCACGTTGCTGATGCGATAATAATTTTAAATGCTGCGTTTCACCGTTGACAAAGCGTTGGTTACCCTTTTTAAGACGTTCTATAGCTTCCTGAGCTGTGAGCATTCGTGTTTACCACCGTTGTTTTAAGTTGCAATATTTTAATCCTCTGATTTATGAATGTCACTTGCAAAAAATCAGCTTGTCTAAATTTCTATCAGTAGACCTGTATCACACTAATATTTCAATTTTAATCAGAGTTCACATGAAAACTGAATTTTTTTCACTTATGTGGATAACTTATTGGTGACATTACTTCACAATTATTTACAATAGAAATAACTCTATGATTTTATCCGAACAAGGTGGATTTGCTTCAGGATAAAACTGTTTTGAACAGTACACTGGATGCAAGACAAGGAATGTGACGCCATGATAAGAAAATTAATAAAGCGCTCAAAATTACTCTGCGCCATGACTCTAATATTAGCCCCAAGCTTCAGCACACTAAGTCAGGCCCAAGTCAGTTTTCCTACGCGTGCTCAGCCAGGCAATAATATTCTTAGCCAGTATCTGGTTCAGGAACGGCTACAGGCGGGTCTGAAAAGCAAAACGCTGAAAGTCGGTCATATTTCCTGGAGCTATAACGAGGGCGGGAATGTCAATAAACCCTCTATTTTACTGATTCATGGTCTGGCGGGCACCAAAGACGACTGGAATCGTGTCGCACGGTTTCTTACGCCTTATTATCATGTGATCGTTCCAGATTTACCCAATAATGGTGACACCCGTACACCCGCAGATTTTGATTTCTCAGTACCGAATGTAACCTCTCAACTGCGTATCTTTCTGGAAGCTTTGGATGTCGATGAGAATCTGCATGTTGCTGGACATTCTCTAGGGGGGTCGATTGCCACAGTTTATGCTTCTCAATATCCTTTCGATACGCAAAGCCTGTTCTTACTGAATAGTGCCGGAATCTATAAAAACGCCAATACGCGCTATACCCGTGATCCATATGCTTTAAAGAACCTGATTGTAAGCAAACCGGGAGATCTGGAAGATGTCAGTCATAAACTGATGCAGCATCCGCCTGCTCTCTCAGATCAGTTAAAACACGCCCAGGAAAAACTGCTGATTTCCCGTTCCGAGCAGACCAGCAAAGCTATTGATCAAATTGTCATGCTGAGCCGGATTTATACCCCGGAAACATTTGCTCGTTTGACCCGTACTGTAGAAGCACCAACGTTGATTTTATGGGGTAAGCAGGATCGTATTATTAATGTTGAAGTAGCTAAAGAGCTGCACTCTCTATTTAAACGTGCCGAAACACCAGTGATTCTGAACAATGTTGGTCATATACCGATTCTTGAAGCAGAAAGACAGGTTGCACAGTATTATTTACCTTTTCTTGCAAAGACACAGACCCTAAAAAATCCACTTGCTGATAAACTCATCCCTTTAAATTAACTTTTAGAATCAATATGCAGAAACACCCGATGATTGAGCAATTGATCGAAGCTCAGCTTGACTTTCTAGATCAGTCATTTGCTCAATCTGAAACGATTCAAAATGAGTTTCAGACTTTTTATCTCTGGTTCCGCAAACAGACCCTGAAAGATCTGTGGAGTCCAATGCAAATTAACCTGCTATTGCAAAAACAAATATTAGGCACAGCAGCCAGCTCTTTTTTGATTGAACAAATTGCAGAACATATCCGTTTTGCTTTGGTCCATCCTGCAAATGACAACACCAAGATTGCCGATGTGATTCCTGTACTGACCATTGATAAGATTGCTCAGTATGTCGCAAGTAAAAGTGGTCATCGTCAGCGCCTGATCAAGAAAGTAGTGAGTAATCCGGCCTTCTCTGCCATGATCAGCCAATTGATCCAACATTCAATTCAGGATTATCTGGACAACTCGGTGATTGCCAAGAGTGTACCGGGCGTTTCCCGCTTCATGAAAATGGGCAAGTCTGTACTGGAAAATGTCACTGATACCAGTCTGGACAATACCATTGCCAAATACTTGCAAAAGAATATTCTGAAGCTTGGCCAGTTGAGTGAAAATATCCTGAACCAGCATTTTGATGATGAAAAACTCTATCATTTTCAAGCAAATCTCTGGCATAAAATCAAAGACATGCCTCTGTCCGTATTAAAGAATTATATTGAAGTACAAGACCTGACCCAGACTGTGAATTTGGGCCATGAGATCTGGGATCACATGCGCCAGACCGATTATCTGCAACAGCAGATACAGGATGGCGTACATGCCTGGTATGTCCGTAATCAGGAACACACTTTTGATTTGCTACTTCGTGATCTGAATATCAATGAGTCGCTGATTCAACATGAACTGAATGCCTTGCTGACACCGATTATTCAGCAGATGATTTCACAAGGCTATTTACGTGAACGTGCACGCCAATATCTGGAACAGTTTTATTATTCCAAAAGTACACTGAATATCTTAAAGATTGAAGTATAAAAAAAGCCGCTTCACGCGGCTTTTTTTATACTCACAGATTTAGAATTTTGCATTTAAGCTGATACCGTAACGACGACCATCTAATAATTGGTCACCATCAATATCTTCTGCTTTTTCATCCAGCAGATTATAGACCCCAAATTTACCTGTCAGGCTCGGGCTAAATTTGTAGTTAAAACCAAGGTCTATAAATTGATAGCCTGGATTCGGCTGGGCTATAGAGGTACGACTCAGGTAAGCAGATGTTTCAGAACGATGGTGCAAGCGGCTCCATACATTTAATGCATCGCTTAATTCATAATCTACCCCGATATTGAACATATGTTCTGGCATCTGGTTCAGTGGCTGACCTTTAAAATCACCCGACTTAAACTCGGAATCTGTATAAGTATAATTTGCAGTTAATGTCGTATAGTCATTTAAAGTAGCTTCTAAAGTAGCTTCCACACCACGAATTTCTGCTTCATCCACGTTAATACGCTCACTGATGAAGTAAAACGGCGTGTCTCCTTCGAAACATGTCCAGTTTTGCCAGTTATTTCGGTTTGTCGTTGTACCATCGGTATCGGTTTCACAGGCACGCACTTCGGTAATACGGTCTTCATATTTAGTGATAAAGCCGGTAATAGAAGTACTGATATAATCATTTTTCCAGTTGAAGCCCAGTTCAGTAGATAGACTCGATTCAGGTTCTAAATCCGGATTCGCACGAATGATGCCACGCCCTGTTGGTAATGGTGAACCGCTACCACCGGTAACACTATAGAAACCTTCAGTGGCTGCACGAATATCAGGTTGTTTATAACCTGTAGCTACACCGCCTTTTACAACAAAATTATCATTTATAGCGTACACCCCATACAGACGTGGTGATAAATGACCACTATAGTTTTCATCATGGTCATAACGTAGGCCGGCTGTTAAATCGAAACGATCTGTCATGCTCCAGGTATCTTCCAAGAATGCTGCAGCAGACCATCGCGTCAATTCACTAAACTCAGGTGAATTCGGATTACGGTTAGTGGCTTTATCCTCGAGCTTTTCATCTTTAAAATATCCACCAAATGATAAAGTATGGTCACCCAATAACAAATTCCATTGACTGTTAGCAGTCCAGGTATCCAAGGTAATTCCTTTGGTACCCAGTTCCGTATTGCCTCGATCCGGATTTTTTGAATTTTCATATTGAATATATGATGAACTGTCCAAGTTATCGTTATAACGGCCATTATGAGTTACTGAATAAACATTACGATAATTGCGCGAAAACGAATCTGCAGCACCTTGAGCGGGTGCTACCGTTTTACCGACTGAAGTCGTAGATTCCTGTTGTACAAAATTGGCTTCAACTTGCACATCATGATCATCATTAATCGCATAGGTCAAACGCGAGTTTAAGCTTTCACGCTCGGTGCCACGGAAGCCGCCAACATAACGATCTTCATTACGTTCCTGCTTATTGACTGCCAGTTGCAAGCCAAGCTTATCTGCAATTAAAGGACCGGTAAGATATACAGAACCATTTTTGATATCACCTGAGCGGTTACTATCCTGAATGATGGTCCCTAACTCAATATTGCCAGACCATTCATCAGACACTTTTTTGGTAATGATATTGACTACCCCGCCCATGGCGTCTGTTCCATAAAGAGTTGATGCTGGACCACGGATAATTTCAATACGTTCAATTGCGGCAATTGGTGGCAGGATATTTTTTTCAAAACCACCGTCATCACCATTTGGGTTCACATCTTTACCATATTGACGCTTACCATCTACTAGAAACAAGGTGTAATTTGAGCTCATGCCACGAATACTGATGGTCTGTGCAGAACCTGCACCTGAAACTACGACCCCTGGCGTATTACGCAATACATCGGTAATGTCGTTATATTCACGCTTTTCTAATTCTTCACGATCAATGACCGTAATGGATGCAGGTGCTTTAGCCAGGTCTTGTTCATAACCTGTTGCAGTTACCACAATCGTTTGCAGTTTCGCAGCTTCAACTTGTGGAGCACCAACTTCTACTGCAAATGTATTGCCCGCCATTGCCGAGCCGATTGCAAAAGCTAACGTCGATTTCAAAAACGGTGTGTTCATACTCTATTTACGCCCCAAAAGTAGATTTATGAAGAAATATTGATGGAATTGTGACGCATTGTATCAAATGTTACTCTAAATACAATTAATATTGATAATTATTATCATTATTAAATACAAATAAAAAAAGACCTCAATATTTGAGGCCTTTTTTATAAGCTAAATTTTATTCGCTACTTACTTGAAGTATGCACCTTCAGCCTGACTATGGTCAGTCTGGTCAACCACACGTGCAAGTTCAGGAACGTGCTGTTTCAAAGTCGTTTCAACGCCTTGTTTCAAAGTCACGTCAATTGCTGAACAGCCCTGACAACCGCCGCCAAATTTAAGTACAGCAGTCAAACCGTGTTCAGGATCTTCAACCACTTCAACCAGTGCACAGTTACCACCATGACCTGCCAGACCTGGATTAATTTCTGACTGAAGCACGTAAGTAATACGCTCTTCTACAGAGGCATCAGGACCTACACGTGGCACTTTAGAGTTTGGTGCGCGGAAAGTCAGCTGACCACCAAAACGGTCTTTGTTGTAATCAATTACTGCATCAAGCAAATAAGGAATAGATGGAGTATCGATGTACGCAGGGAATTCTGGATAATCCTGTTTGTAATCTGTCGGTACAACTTCATCTGGTGCACTATAAGCCATGCAACATTCAGCGCGCGGTGTACCCGGATTTTCCACGAAAACGCGTACACCAATACCTGGTGTATTTTGCTTTTCCAGTAGATCCTTTAAATACTCTTGTGCAGTCGGTGTAATCAATAGATTTGGAATTTCTTCTGTAACTGCAGTGCTGCTGTTCTCAGTCGACATAACAATAATTTCCTCAAGCTGAAGCTGCCATTTTAACTGAAGATGCGGGGTAAATTTAAAATTTCAACTAAAATTGTCGGATTTATTATAAAAGTACTACTTAAATGTCAGAATAATGGCAAGATTAGGGATCACTACTTCAGAATTAGAACTGCCGTCTATGCTGCATTTACCCTTTAATCATACCGTTACCCTTATTCTGATTACCTGCATCATCTCTTTTATTGCCTTTTCCAAAGAGCAGGTCATGAACCGTTTGATTTTCTGGCCACCAGCAATTCAACGTGGTCAATATGACCGTTTTATTTCGCATGGCTTTATTCATGCAGATGGCACACATCTACTGTTCAATATGATTACGCTGTTCTTCTTTGGCAGTATTATCGAGAGCTTTTATCGCCAGTATCTTTATGATCTGGGCTTTGTCCTGTTCTATCTGGGTGGTCTGATTGCAGCCATTATTCCGAGTTATCTGCAAAATAAAAATAATCCACGCTGGGCAAGTCTGGGTGCCTCGGGTGCAGTATCAGCAGTATTATTTGCCTATATTCTGTTTGAGCCATGGAAACTGATTTTCGTGTTTTTTATTCCTGTGCCAGCCATTATTTTTGCAGTACTTTATGTCGCTTATAGTGTCTGGTCTGGCAAACGTGGGAACAGCAATATCAATCACAGCGCCCATCTTTGGGGGGCGGCTTATGGTGTGATTATGACCATTATCCTGGAACCTCGACTTATTGCACACTTCCTGAATAAACTGGCTCAACTCCCCTTCTAGATTCTTTCATTCATCAAGGGTACTGAGAATTAGTTTTTAAACGAGTGATGATAAGGAAGCCATATGCTTCCTTTTATTTCGAAACATCTCGTAATAATTTTAAAAGTCAGGATGTCATATATTGCCAACCTTGGAGTGGATTTTGCAGTGATAATGTATACATCTGTATATTAATTGCTGTAAATCACGAGATATTTTGCATGTCCAATTCCCCAGACGGTCTTCAATTCCCTATTTCTGCTTCACAACAAAAACCTAGCACTTCAAAAATTGGCCGCACTATCATTTCTGAAGCCTTAAACGCTGTTGATCCTGTACATGCCAGCGCAGCTCAACAGGAAAAAAACTGGCGTAAGCAATATCCGGTTCATTTTAAACATCTAGTTGAAGACGGCCTGCGCTCTCCAAGTGCAGCACTGAATATTGCCCAACAAGGTCTGGAAACAGCGCATGCCAGTTTTGAATATTACCGTGATGGCCAGAAGCATCTACTTAAAGATGTAATGTCTTTACCTGCGCAAAACCTGAGTACCTTTCAGCTGAAAGGTCAGTCTGAAAAAGCTCCTGAATGGTATGTGCCTTATCATGGTAAAAAATTGCAGGGACAAGCCCTACTGGACCAGATCCAACTATGGGAAGAACGTGGTATCGTCGAGCCAAGTCATGCCCATGCCCTGCGTGAATGTATTGCTCACCCGGAATGGTTTGATCTGTCAGATCGTACCACGGTGCTGTTCGGTGCTGCTTCTGAAGCAGGTCCACTGACCTGGTTATCTAAATGGAAAGCCAATATCGTGGCAATTGACCTGCCAAATACCCGTATCTGGAGCAAGATTCTGGATACGGTAAGTGAAGGTAATGCTACTTTATATGCGCCTTCAGCTGAAACTCTGCCAGCGGATACTTCAATTGAAATTCTAAAAGAAAAGCTCGGTGCCAACCTGCTGACGCAAATTCCAGAAATTGCCCAAGGGCTGATTCAGTTCGAGCAAAACCTGGATCTGGCAGCAATCGCCTATCTGGATGGTGAAAAACATGTGCGTGTTTCCATGGCAATGGATGCAATCATGAAACACGTTAGCGAGCAGAAAGCCAATACCAGTTTGATGTATATGTGCACGCCAACTGACGTCTATGCTGTGCCAGAAGAAGTGGTTCAAGCATCACAAAGCAAATACCAGCAACTGTCTAAATTGGAAAGCACTTTGACCAAAGGTATTTCGCTAATCTCACGCAAATATTTCTTTAAGAAAAATGCACAAGATTTATTCAAAGTTGCTGATCAATCCTATGGCATATGTGACTGTCTGGTCGTTGAACAAGGCCCGAACTATGCGCTGGCAAAACGCATCCAGCAATGGCGTGCGACACTGGCACGTGCCAATGGCCAACGTGTCAGTATTAATATCGCACCTTCTACAACCACTTATTCTGTAACCAAGAATCCGCTGCTTAAAGCTGCGTTTAATGGTGCCAGCCTGTTTGATGTCGAAGCTTTTGCACCGGAAACTACCAATGCGATTATGGCAGCCTTATGGATTCATGATCTGCGTAATCCGGAGTCTGTTGCTAATCCAGATGTAAAACTGAATCATCCACTTGAGCTGATGATGTCTGGTGCAAATCATGGTGGTTTATGGCGAGTGGCTTATCTGGCACGTACTGCACTGCCTTTTGCGGCGCTGTATGGTTTTGCGACGGATAAGTTGCCGAAAGGATTGTTAGGCAAGTTGAAGAAATAATAGTAATCGCTCTTTCCTGTCCAAGTTTTTAAAGCACTACACAGGTATTGGTGAGAAAAAGTTTTTTTACTTTTCCCTCATCCCAGCCCTCTCCTGAGCAAGTTTTAAAGCACTGCTTTTAAAACGAAGTACAAGTGAGGGTCAGGGAGAGGTTATTCTCTACTTAAATCACTCTATTTAAATATAAAGCTCTTCCTCTCTTTTTAGGAGATGAGCATCCTTAGAATATATTCCGAGTGCGAAAGGGAGAGGTAAAAATCACCAATAAAAAACGCTGCCGAGGCAGCGTTTTTTAAATCAAATTTTCTTAGAAAACTTTTAACAGTACCCAGTACAAACCACCTGACAGACAGATCGTTGCTGGCAGTGTGAACACCCAGGCAGACAGAATCGTTTTCACCATCTGGAAGTTCAGGCCAGACTTGTTCGCTACCATCGTACCTGCAACCGCAGAGTTCAGGACATGAGTCGTTGATACCGGCATACCGAAACCGTCTGCAGCAGCAATTGTAGTCATGGCTACCAGCTCGGCAGACATCCCCTGACCATAAGTCATATGTTGTTTACCAATACGCTCACCTACAGTCACTACAATACGTTTCCAGCCCACCATGGTACCTAGACCAAGTGCCAAAGCAACTGCCACTTTTACCCAAGTCGGGATGTATTGCAGGAATGAATCCAGGTTATCACGATAGTCGTCAACTGTTTTTTCCTGTGCAGCAGTCATCGCAGGTAAAGCTTCTGCTTTATCCAAGCGTTTAAATGCTGTGGTGCTCAAGTACATGTCATTACGGAATTCTGAAACTTGCGCCTCAGGCACATCTTTAATGTTCGTGTATGAACCTACTTTTTCACCCAAATGATCCGTTAAGCTTGCCAATGCTGGTACAACTTCAGCATTTAACTCTTTAGTCTGAATATATTTGGTAATTACGGCACGTGCCTGCTCATCCGAAATATCATCATGCTGTGGATAGATCACATCAGCAGTTTGAGCAGATAACTGACCGAAAGACTGGATATGCTGTGCATCAAGATTCTTGTTTAACGAGTATGCCAAAGGTACACAACCGATCAAGATCAGCATGATCAGGCCCATACCTTTTTGACCATCATTTGAACCGTGGGCAAAGCTTACGCCAGTACAGGTAAAAATCAGAATGGCACGAATCAGTGGTGGTGGTGGCTTGTTACCTTCAGGTGGCTTAAACAGTTCTAGCTGCTTTCTGAAGATTTTTTTCACCAGCAAGAACAGGATTGCAGCAAAAGCAAAACCGATCAAAGGCGAAAATAACAGCGCCTTACCGACTTTCATCACCTGTTCCATGTCCACACCGGAAGCACCGCCACCTGCGTTGAGCAGATAGTTCATGATGCCCACACCCAGAATCGAACCAATCAGGGTATGTGAACTCGAAGCAGGAATACCCAGGAACCAGGTGCCCAGATTCCAGAGAATCGCGGCGATCAGCATGGCAAAGACCATGGCAAAACCGGCCCCTGTACCCACGTTCATAATCAGTTCAACAGGAAGTAATGCAATGATCCCGTAAGCAACGGCACCGCTGGCCACCATTACCCCAAGGAAATTACAGAAACCTGCCCACATGACTGCAACCGGTGCAGACAATGCGTTGGTATAGATTACGGTGGCAACCGCGTTGGCTGTATCGTGGAAACCATTGACGAATTCAAAGCCCAGCGCAATAAATAGCGCTGTGGCTAAAAGAATCATCGAATACAGACCGATTGCTGGAACATGCGCCAGATCTGAAGTCAACTGAAAGCCGATATAAATCAGCGTAGAAATAATTACAGTCAGAAACACCGGCATAAAAAATTTCGGTGTTGGCACATGAACATTAGTCGACTTATGTGAAGGCGACTGATGGGCTGAACCTGAGGGAGTTTGATTAGAATTCATGCAAGCAGGAATAGAGGATTCAAGAATCCCCATATTGTTCAGTTTAATTGTGACAATTATATGACAAAGCGCCGTCATATAGACCAATTTTTTAGACTTTCTTGCTGCCGTTCATCCTAAAGCTACATACTATCAATATTAAAATTAAAAAATAAAAATCAATAATTTATTTAAATAGAAACCGTTTATCCACTCAACTTCATTCATGTTTTGCAATAAAATTGATCATTTTCTCAGAACTGTCATCTTCCTGAGCCTGTCACAATTGACTCTATATTGCCCCAGCCATATGACACTTTCATGAAACTCATTTATATTTTATTTTCGGTTCAATTCCTACATAACTGACTTAGGGCTTTCTGTTTTCTATCTGTTTTCAGCTTTCTATGTACAGTTCAGTTTGCTTATCAGATTTTCATATCAGCCATATCCAGCATTCTGAATAATGGCTACAGAAAACTGCGCACTAATCTGTTAAGATTATTACCGTTTTTGATGCTTACTGAGAAAGTCTGAATGTCCACACTTGCCACCCTGAAAGAACTTCTTGCCAAAAGAATTTTAATTATCGATGGTGCGATGGGTACCATGATCCAACGCCATAAATTGGAAGAAGCCGATTATCGGGGTGAGCGTTTTGCTGATTGGGCATATGACCTTAAAGGCAACAACGACCTTCTGGTTTTAACACAACCACACATTATTCAAGGTATCCACGAAGCGTATCTTGAAGCGGGCGCTGACATTATTGAAACCAATACCTTTAACGGTACGCGTGTTTCAATGTCGGATTACCACATGGAAGATCTGGTACCGGAAATTAACCGTGAGGCAGCACGTCTTGCCAAAGAGGCCTGCGCGAAATATTCAACCCCTGAAAAACCACGTTTTGTGGCAGGTGTAATTGGTCCGACTTCACGTACCACCTCTATTTCACCAAACGTAAATGATCCTGCATTCCGTAACATTACTTTTGATGCATTAAAAGTCGACTATATCGAATCGACCAAAGCACTGATTGAAGGTGGTGCGGACATCATCCTGATCGAAACAGTATTTGATACCTTGAATGCCAAAGCTGCCATTTTTGCGGTAAAAGAAGTGTTTAAAGAAATTGGTTATGAATTGCCAATCATGATCTCAGGTACGATTACCGATGCATCAGGCCGTACATTGACCGGTCAAACCGCTGAAGCGTTCTGGAATTCAATGCGTCATGCAGAACCGATTTCAATCGGCTTTAACTGTGCGCTGGGTGCAGATGCGATGCGTCCACACGTAAAAACCATATCTGACGTTGCTGATACTTTCGTTTCTGCACATCCAAACGCAGGCTTGCCAAATGCGTTTGGTGGTTATGATGAAACCCCTGAAGAAACGGCTGCATTCATTAAAGAATTTGCAGAAAGTGGCTTGATCAATATCACGGGTGGTTGCTGTGGTACGACGCCAGATCATATCCGCGCAATTGCACAAGCGGTTGAAGGGATTGCTCCTCGCCAGATTCCTGAAATTGAGCCTGCATGCCGTTTAAGTGGTTTAGAACCATTTAACATCACCAAAGATTCATTATTCGTGAACGTCGGTGAACGTACCAACGTAACCGGTTCTAAAAAATTCCTTCGTCTAATTAAAGAAGAAAACTTCACAGAAGCTTTAGACGTTGCCCGTCAACAAGTTGAAGCCGGTGCGCAGATCATCGACATCAACATGGATGAAGGTATGCTCGATTCACAAGGTGCGATGGTGCATTTCCTGAATCTGATCGCATCTGAACCTGATATTTCACGTGTGCCCATCATGCTTGATTCTTCAAAATGGGAGATCATTGAAGCAGGTTTGAAATGCGTGCAAGGTAAAGCGGTTGTTAACTCGATTTCCTTAAAAGAAGGTTATGACGAGTTTGTAGAACGTGCCCGCCTCTGCCGTCAGTATGGTGCTGCGGTGATCGTGATGGCCTTTGATGAAAATGGTCAGGCGGATACTGCTGAACGCAAAAAAGAAATATGTAAGCGTTCTTACGATGTGCTGGTGAATGAAGTCGGCTTCCCATCCGAAGACATCATCTTTGACCCGAACGTGTTCGCGGTGGCAACCGGTATCGAAGAACACAATAACTATGGCGTAGACTTCATTGAAGCAACAGGCTGGATTAAACAAAACCTGCCAAATGCAATGGTATCAGGCGGGATCTCCAACGTGTCGTTCTCATTCCGGGGTAACGAACCTGTTCGTGAAGCGATCCATGCAGTGTTCCTGTATCACGCGATCCAGAAAGGCTTGACCATGGGGATCGTCAACGCAGGTCAGCTTGCGATTTACGATGATATCGATGCAGAACTGAAAGAAGCTGTTGAAGATGTGGTCTTGAACCGTAATCAAGGTGAAAGCGGTCAGGAAGCGACTGAAAAATTACTGACTATTGCTGAAAAATACCGTGGTCAAGCAGGCGCACAAAAAGCCGAAGAAAACCTGGAATGGCGTAATGAAAGTGTTGAAAAACGTCTTGAATATGCATTGGTGAAAGGCATCACCACGTACATTGACCAAGATACTGAAGAAGCTCGTTTAAAATCTGCCCGTCCTTTAGATGTCATTGAAGGTCCATTGATGGCGGGCATGAACGTGGTCGGCGACCTGTTCGGTGCGGGTAAAATGTTCTTACCGCAAGTGGTAAAATCTGCACGTGTGATGAAGCAGGCTGTGGCTTGGTTGAACCCGTTTATTGAAGCGGAAAAAACCCAAGGCGAAGCCAAAGGTAAAATCTTGCTTGCAACGGTAAAAGGCGACGTACATGACATCGGTAAAAATATCGTGGGCGTGGTACTTGGCTGTAACGGTTATGACATCGTTGACCTTGGCGTAATGGTGCCATGTGAGAAGATTCTACAAACGGCCATTGATGAGAAAGTGGACATCATCGGTTTGTCTGGTTTGATCACTCCGTCATTGGATGAAATGGTCTTTGTTGCCAAAGAAATGCAACGTAAAGGCTTTAACATTCCACTGATGATTGGTGGTGCGACCACATCGAAAGCACATACTGCGGTGAAGATTGCTCCGCAATATCAAAATGATGGTGTGTTCTATACGGCTGATGCCTCTCGTGCTGTAGGTGTAACCACACAATTGCTTTCTGCCGAAATGAAACCACAATTGATGGCAGACTATGCAGCGGATTATGAAAAAATTCGTACTCGTTTAGCCAACAAGCAACCGAAAGCTGCGAAGCTTTCTTATGCTGAGTCAGTTGAAAATGGCTTTAAAATCGACTTCGACAAGAATGCACCAGTAAAACCAAACTTCATTGGTTCTGAAACATTCACCAACTATCCTTTAGAAACCTTGGTGGAATACTTTGACTGGACACCGTTCTTTATTTCATGGAGCCTGGCGGGTAAATTCCCGAAAATCCTTGAAGATGAAGTGGTAGGTGAAGCAGCGCGTGATTTGTATGAACAAGCGCAAGCAATGCTGAAAGACATCATCGAGAATAAACGTTTCGATGCGCGTGCAACCTTTAGTATCTACCCTGCCAACCGTGTCGCAGCGGATACCGTTGCGGTGACGGATGAAGCTGGCAATGTAACCCATACTTTCGAGCATTTACGCCAGCAGTCTGACAAAGTGACTGGTAAAGCAAACTACTCTTTGGCTGACTTTATTGCACCTAAAGATGTGACTCAGGATTATCTGGGTGGCTTTACTGTATCGATCTTCGGTGCAGAAGAGCTGTCTCAGGAATATAAAGCCAAAGGTGATGACTATAATGCAATTATGGTTCAAGCCTTGGGTGACCGTTTTGCGGAAGCCTTTGCAGAGCATTTACATCAGCGTATCCGTAAAGAGTTCTGGGGCTATCAGGCAGATGAAACTCTGAACAATGATGAATTGATCAAAGAGAAGTATGTCGGCATCCGTCCTGCACCGGGCTACCCTGCTTGTCCTGAACATTCTGAAAAAGCGCCATTGTTTGACTGGTTAGGTACTACTGAGAAGATGGGGACTTATCTGACTTCTAGCTTTGCGATGTGGCCACCTTCATCAGTGAGCGGTTTCTATTATGCGAACCCTGAAACTGAATACTTTAACGTGGGTAAAATCTCTGGCGACCAGCTGGAAGATTATGCGAAGCGTAAAGGTTGGACCTTGGATGAGGCGAAACGTTGGTTAGCGCCGAATTTGGATGATTCAGTGGTTTAACTGAACATACAGAATATTTAGAAGGTCTTCCTAAAATGGGAGATCTTCTGAATTTAAATGTTGTTTAAAAATATCTAAAGATAAATTTTCAAAAAATATTCTTGCGGTCTGTTTCATAGGAATTAATTTTTCTATATCAATTTTTGGATTTCCTAATTGTAATCCAGTATTAAGTGTCTTTAAGATTCTTTCTTGAGCAAGCTGATCAATACAAGGATCAACTATTAATAATTTCAAATTTTCATTCTTTATGAGAGCTTGTTGTATTAATTTATTAATATGATCATCACTAAAGCTGTATCCCACTATTACTATAAACTTCAGATTTGAATGTAATGAACAACGCCTAAGTTCATATATACTAAACAAATAAGGATCTAAAGATTTCATCTTCATCATTGTACCAAAAATCACTTGAGGATCTTGGGGTATAGATGCAGATGTAATTAATTCTCCCTTTTCATTTCTTTTCCAATTAATGGATCCATGCAATTTATATAGATATGCATCTACATTACTTTCCAAAGGTAAATCAAACCTATCATATGACCAAATACAAGTCTCAAAATCAAAACCAGATTCTAAATAATAAGAATTTTTCTTAAAAGCTTCTTCAACACAAATATCGTAATTTAATGAAAATATTCTTATTGGAAAACTCACCTCACGAGATAAACTACCTATAGCACAATAATAAGATGATATATTATAGTTATCCAAAGTTACCCATTCATATAATGAGTTACGAATCATTTCGTCTAACTTATCTACTATTTCAAAGTTTTCCCCAGAAGTCTTAATAAGCTGATTAGACCAATTCCCAATAAATGGATATAAAATATTCTCTTGTTTTTGCTTTAAAGACTCTATTACATTCAAAATATCCTCAATACTAACAACACTAGAGGGGTTAAATTCTCTTAATCCTCGCTGATATAGAATTGAACTTTTTAGTAATAAATATAGCTCTTTTTCTTTTAAGTACTTTTCCCCTGATAAAATTCCCTCAAACTTGGAAACCATTTTTCCTGCATGAGGTATATTTGAATCAACACTAGCTCCAGCTCCTAGCACAAAAATAATACTTTCACTATCTAAAATTTCAATACTATTCATTTATAAAAACCAAGGTATATTAGTTTGAATTAAACTAAGCTCTGAAAGCTCTTCTTCTTTTCCATATTCATAAAGTAATGCGACAAAATTAGCTATATTTTTAGAATAAACCAAACTTACAGGTAATGAATTAGAATTGAATCCATGCCAATTTGCATTTGAAAGTTTGTATATATCATCTAGATAATCAATCTGATTTTCACCTTCAGAGGGATATAATAATTCAATATCTAAAGGCTTAGAGGGGCGATTGGATATTTTTTCATTTCCAATACAGCCATCAGCCCATAGAAGTGTTTTCTGAGTATCAACAGAAAAAATACTTCCTTTCTTTACAATGCAATCATTGCGATCAAGAGAAAACCCTATATATTTTTTCGACTTACTGACTTTTAATATCAATAATTTGATGTCTCTATTAAATATCTCCTTTATTATTTCTTGAATTTTTGTCATTTCATAATAGGATATTCTTGTTGTTATGTGAAAGACGATTGCATTATATCTGTTCTGTATAAATTTTTTATTAATTGATATCAAGCTTTCTCTTAATTGATTAAAGTAACTTTCTTTATTTTTAGAAAATGATAGAGACATAGAAAAATTAAATACTCCCGATGAATCACTACAAACTGCATATGCATAGAACGGCAGAGTAAAACTTGAAGTGCGACATAAACCACCTAATTAATTTAAAGGGTTTATGGAGTATATAAAATTGTCATACCATCATCTTAACTTTGAAGATCGTACTGCATTAATGCTTGAGTCAAGAA